>JABDPN010000121.1 GCA_013042715.1 Flavobacteriaceae bacterium
ATACAGAGACGATGCATTATACGAATTAGGAAATAGCTATGTAAAACAAAACAAAATTGATAATGCGATTAGTAAATACAATTCATTAATTAAAACATATCCTAAAAGCATACTTGTTCCAAAAGCATTATTACGTCAAGGCTTAGTGTACTATAACCAAAGTAGTAATCAAGAAGCATTAACGAAGTTTAAAACAGTTGCTATAGATTATCCAGGAACTCCAGAAGCTGTTCAATCAGTGTCTTCTGCACGTTTAGTTTATATAGATTTAGGACAAGTAACAGAGTATGCAAATTGGGTTAGAACTTTGGATTATGTAGATGTAACAAATGCAGACTTAGATAACACATCTTACGAAGCAGCAGAAAAGCAATTTTTAGCCAATAACACCAAAAAAGCTATAAAACAATTTAATAGTTATCTAGTCCAATTCCCTAAAGGTTTACATGCACTAAAAGCACATTTTTATTTGGCTCAATTGTATTATAAAGAAGACTTAAAGCAAAATGCAAAACCACATTATACGTTTGTTGTTAATCAATCTAGTGGTGAGTTTACAGAAACTGCTTTAGCAAGATTATCAGAGATTTTATTACTAGACAAGAACTGGGAAGAATCGCTTCCTATATTAACACGATTAGAAAACGAATCAAGTAATCCACAATATTTGGTTTTTGCGCAATCAAATTTGATGAAAGCATATTATCAATTAAACAACTACAATTATGCTGTAGACTATGCGGAAAAGGTATTGTTAAACACTAAAATTGATAAATCCATTAAGAGTGATGCACAAGTTATTATTGCGCGATCTGCAATAAAAACTAATGATGAAGCTAAAGCAAAACAAGCTTACGCAGAAGTAGAAAAAATAGCATCTGGAGAATTAGCAGCAGAAGCCTTGTATTACAATGCTTACTTTAAAAACAAGGAAAATAGTTTTGAAGCTTCTAATGAAACAATTCAAGAATTAGTGAGGGATTATTCAAGTTATAAATATTATGCAGCAAAAGGCTTAGTGATTATGGCAAAGAATTTTTATGCTTTAGATGATGCATATCAAGCAACTTATATTTTAGAAAGTGTTATCGAAAACTTTTCTGAATTTGAAGATGTAAAAGATGAAGCTCAAACCGAATTAAACACCATAAAAGCTGAAGAAGCTAAAACTAACTCATCAGTAGAAACAACAGATGGTAATTAAAATCAAAAAACGAAAAATGATGCTCAAGCAAACAATATATATTTATCTTTTATTCAGTTTAATTTCTGTTTCAATTTTAAATGCTCAAGAAAACAGAAAACAGACAAACGACACCTTAGATACAGATGTTGTAAATGTTGTAAAACCATATACACCAAAGATTTCAGATGCGTTTAAGATTAAAGAAATACCTTCATTAAACGACTCTACTACAACTAAGAAAAAAGAAGTGAAATACAATATTTTTTCAATTCCTGTAGCTTCAACTTTTACACCAGCAAAAGGAAAAGCAGCACAAGTTGATAAAGGTAAAAAAATACGTTTATACGATAATTATGCAACTTTAGGATTTGGAAGTTATACATCAATTTTAGGTGAAGTTTATCTAAACAATGCAATAAGCAGAACCGAAAATGTTGGAGGTTACTTAAGCCATCATTCATCTCAAGGTGGAATAGATGGCGTTGTTTTAGACGATAAGTTTTCAGATTCAAAATTAAGAGTTAATTATTCCAGAAATCTCAAAGATTTGTCTTGGAATGTAGATGCAGGATATCAGCATCAAGTCTATAATTGGTATGGTGTGTCACCATTACATACAACCGAAATGATGTTAGATGATATTAATCCTCAACATAAGTTTTTCACTTTTGATTTTGGAGGAGAAATCAATTTTGATGATAATCTCTTTAATTCTGCTCAAGCACGATTTGTAAGATTTGCAGACGATTACAATTCTGCAGAAAACAGATTTTCAGCTCAAACAAATATTAATGTTCCAATTGGAGGTGAACGTGTAAAGACAGATTTAAAAGTTGAATATTTAGGAGGAACATTTAAAAACGATTATTACAATCTAGACAAAATAAAGTATGGTATTTTTCAAGTTGGAATTGCACCTTACTATCAAATTAAAGAAGACGACTTAACTGTAAACCTTGGGTTTTCAGCATATTATTTAAACGATACTGAGGTTAAAAAAAGCAAGTTTTTTATATATCCTAAAATTACAGCATCGTATAGGTTGGTGGACGAAGTTTTAATATCGTATGCTGGAATAGAAGGCGATTTGTTACAAAACTCGTATCATGATTTTGTGAATGAGAATCCGTTTATGTCACCAACACTTTTAGTTACACCAACAGATCAGCAATACAATGCATATATTGGATTAAAAGGGAAATTATCAAGCAATATGAGCTATAATATTAGAGGTAATTATTATGCTGAAATTGATAGAGCGCTTTTCAAAAATAATGTGTTTTTAAATTTTTCAGAACCTCAAAATTATTCTTATGGAAACTCCTTTAATGTTGTTTACGATGAGGTTACAACCTTCAGTATCTTAGGAGAATTAAATGTGGATATAAATAGAAATTTTAATCTTGCTCTTAAAGCAGAATATTTCAGCTATACTTTGGATAACGAAGATAAACCATGGAATTTACCAGATTTTGAAGCATCCTTGTTTATGGATTATCAAATTAATGAACATTGGTTCGTTGGAGCAAATTTAATTTATGTTGGCGAACGACAAGCACAATCAACTTTAGAGGGTTCATTTTTGCCAGAAGATTTAACATCTAATTTTACATTAGAAAGCTATTTTGATGCTAATGCACATGTTGGTTATAGAATTAACGATAAGTTTTCAGTTTTTGCAAAAGCCAATAATATTGCAAATCAAGATTATCAAAAATGGTTGAATTATCCAGTTCAAGGTATTCAGTTTTTAGCTGGAGCAGCTTATAAATTTGATTTTTAACATCACGTTTTTAAATAATGATTTAAAAGCGTTCTTTTCTAGAGCGCTTTTTTTATTTTTAACCAAAATAACCATCCATGAAAAAACTGTTATACCTTTTTGCTATTGTTTTCACTTTTAGTTGTACCATTAAAACAGAAGTAGATTTAATTGTCACTAATGCTAATATTTATACTGTAAACAACAGCTTTGAAAAAGCTGAAGCTTTTGCTGTAAAAGACGGAAAGTTTTTAGATATTGGTTCATCTAAAGAAATAATGGAACAATATAATGCTGCAGAATCTTTAGATGCACAAGGTCAAACAATTGTTCCAGGTTTTATAGATGCACATTGTCATTTTGTTGGCTTAGGTTTTAATCAACAACAAGTTAATTTAGTTGGAACTACAAGCTATGATGAGGTTGTAAAACGAGTTGTTGAATTTCAAAAGAAAAATAACTTAGATTACATTAAAGGTCGTGGTTGGGATCAAAACGATTGGGAAGTAAAAGAATTCCCAACAAAAGAAAAATTAGACGCATTATTCCCGGATACACCTATTGCTTTAACACGAATAGATGGACATGCTATATTGTGTAATCAAGCAGCTTTAGACCTTGGAAATGTTTCTGTAGATTCTAAAATAGATGGAGGAGAAGTTGTTTTAGCAGATGGAAAACTTACTGGAGTTTTAATAGATAATGCAGAAACATTAGTGTTGAAGCATTGGCCTAAACCTTCTAAAGACGATTTAATAAATGCAATTAAAGCAGCTCAAGATGTGTGTTTTGATTATGGTTTAACAACTGTAAATGATGCAGGATTATCTATAGATGCCATTAATACAATTGATAGCTTACAGCAAACAGGAGCATTAAAAATACGTGTTTATGCTATGGTTAGTACATCAAAAGAAAACCTAGATTATTACTTAGATAATGGTGTTTATAAAACAGACAGATTAAATGTACGTTCGTTTAAATTTTATGCAGATGGTGCTTTAGGTTCTCGAGGAGCTATGTTACGTGAACCATATTCAGATAAACCAAATCATTATGGATTAATGGTTAATGATATTAAAACCTTACAAAAAACTGCTAAACGAATAGCAAATTCTGATTTCCAAATGAATACTCATGCAATAGGTGATTCTGCAAATCATGTAGTGCTTCAAACGTATAAAAGTGTTTTAAAGGATAAAAAAGACAGACGTTGGAAAGTTGAGCATGCTCAAATTATTTCTGGAGAAGATTTCGATTTATTTGATGATATCATTCCTTCAGTTCAACCAACACATGCAACTAGCGATATGTATTGGGCAGAAGATAGAGTAGGACCTCACAGAATTAAAGGTGCTTACGCTTACAAACAGTTACTAGATAAGTATGGAAAAATTGCTTTGGGAACCGATTTCCCAGTTGAACATGTCAGTACATTCTATACGTTTTATGCTGCTGTAGCAAGACAAGATTTAGAACACTATCCAGAAGAAGGATTTCAAATTGAAAATGCATTATCTAGAGCGGAAACATTAAAGGGTATGACCATTTGGGCAGCATATTCCAACTTTGAAGAAGATGAAAAAGGAAGTATTGAAATTGGCAAATTTGCAGATTTTATAATACTAGATAAGGATATTATGACTACAGATATTAATAACATTCCAAATTTGAAGGTTGTAAATACCTTTGTCTCTGGAGAAAATGTTAAGTAAGTGACTTTAAACAATTCTAGGGTCTAAAAAAGTAAACGCTTCGATTATGAAAAAATGTCTTATACTATTTTTATTGTTTATTTCTTCATTTTCTTGGTCTCAAGCAGCTATAGATAACGACTTAAAAACCTATTTAAGCAATAATGGAACTTTAGGTTATTATGCGCAAGTAGTAGACAAAATGTTCGAATTTTTAAAGCAAGAATACAAAGACCAACAAGTACCAGAAGCACTTTGGACAGAATTAACATCTGTAAAACCTGAAGCTTTAAATGATATTACCCAATCTATTATTCAATCATATAAATCACATTTCACAAACGAAGAGCTAACAAACATGCTAGCATATTATAATTCTGAGGCTTCAAAAAAAGCTAACTCAGGATTAGTATTATCTGAAGATGAACAACAAAAAAGAGATGCGTTTTTGGATAGTGCATTATCAAAAAAAATCAATGAATCAAGTGCATCTTTAAATAATGTTATTAAAAACCTTACTCAAGAGTGGAGTATGCAATTGTTTAT
>JABDPN010000127.1 GCA_013042715.1 Flavobacteriaceae bacterium
GTGTTTTTATAAAATATGCAATAAGGCAAACAAGCATCCAAACTATATTAATACCAATAAGTGTATTAATATTTCCATATTTTGCTGAAGCTTTCGCAGTTAAATTTGACCCAAAAACAGCAACAATTTGAATTAATAAAATACTAATGATTAAACCTATTGTTTTTTCGGTTTGACTCTTCCATGAAATTTCCTGTTCACCAAAATAAACTGCCATTAACATTATGGTTTGAACTGCCATACTGTAAATGAAAAAGGCATACAAAAAGCGCTTTAAACTAAGATTTTGTTTAAGTTGATTCCAAACTAATTTTAATTCTCTAAATCCATTCCATAAGACATCTCTTATTATTTTTTGTTCCTTAGATATGCCTTTAGGTAAGTGATAAAAGGTATATTGACTAAATAAAGCCCACCACAAACCAACAGTAATAAACGAGTAGCGCATTGCTATTTGCGAAGCTTCTTTCTCATTACCTTCTATACCAAAAAAATTAGGATACATAACCATAGCTAGGTTAATTAATAATAAAATTACACTTCCAATATATCCAATAGAAAATCCTTTTGCACTTATTGCATCTTGTTGTTCTGGAAAAGCAATATCTGGTAAATAGGAATTATAAAATACTAAACTTCCCCAATAACCAAGTAATCCAAAGAAATAAAATACTAGACTAAGATAGATATGGTCTAAACTAAACCAATACATTCCAATACAACCAATACTTCCAATGTAACAAAAGAATTTTAAAAACACCTTCTTATTGCCAATATAATCCGCTACACCAGAAAGCAAAGGAGAACTAAAGGAAATAACAAGAAATGTAAATGCAGTAATAAAAGATATTAAAGCTGTGTTTTTAACATCAAAACCAAAAACCTGAACCGTGTTAATATTATTTAAGAAAAGTGTTCCATAAAAAATTGGAAAAATTGCAGAAGCTATTGTAAGGGTATATACAGAATTTGCCCAATCGTAAAATGCCCAAGCATTGAGTAGTTTTTTTGATCCTTTTTGCAGTTTTTCCATAAAAAAAGCTGCTCTAATTGAGCAGCTTCTAAAATAGGTATTTATTTTTTATTAACTATTCTCTAAAACTTGTAATTCCAAATTTCTGCGCTTCAGCCTTTGCTTGAGGTGCTAATTTTTTTAAATTTTCTATTCTAGTATCATTAGATGGATGCGTACTTAAAAACTCTGGAGGTGCTTGTCCACCTGAATTAGCTTTCATACGTTTCCATAATTCAGAAGCTTCGTCAGGATTGTATCCAGCTACTGCCATTAGATAAAGTCCAATTCTATCTGCTTCTGTCTCATGACTTCTACTAAAAGGTAGCATACCTCCAACAGTTGATGCAGCTCCATAAGCTTGCATCCACATTTCTTGTTTTTCACGACTTTCATTTCCTGTTGCAACCACTACTCCAACAGCTCCTAACTGTTGTATTAATCCAGCACTCATTCGCTGTTGCCCATGATTTGCCAAAGCATGCGCAACTTCGTGACCCATAATTGCCGCAACTCCTGTTTCACTTTGTGCAATAGGTAAAATTCCTGTATAAAAAACTATTTTTCCACCTGGCATACACCAAGCATTTACAGTTTTGTCTTCTACTAAGTTATATTCCCATTGGTAATCTTTTAAATAACCTTGATAATTGTTAGCATTTAACCAACGTTCTGCAGCAGTAGCAATACGTTGCCCAACTCGTGTAATCATTTCTGCATCTTTAGTTCCAGTAACAACATTGTTTTCACTTAAAAATTGATCGTATTGAGCAAATGCAGTAGGAAAAAGTTGAGCATTAGAAACTAATGCCATTGTTTTTTTTCCTGTGAAGGGGTTTGTTGCACAAGACAAAAACAATAATATTGTTGCAAATGCAATTAATTTATTTTTAATTTTCATGGTTAATGATTTTATATTGAATATAAATTTACAAAAAAAGTGCCCTATTTATTTAATAAGACACTTTGAAATTTGAAAAGTCACAATTAATATTATCCAATAATATGTAATTCTGTAAAGTTTTTGTCGATTTTTAATACACTATCACCATTCATTTTAATAGATTGCAGAGGTATTTCTTCGTTATCTAACTCTACTTTTTTGATTTTAAATGGTAATCCATGTAGCTTTAATTCAAAATTATTATAATCAGAAATATATTTACCTTCCTTATGTTGTTGTATAATTAACTGCTTTGGCTTTCCTGTAAGTTTAAACGTTCTCAAGCTATATCGACCTTTAGTATAATCGTATCCATCATGTGCATCGTCATAAAACTTAGAATCTTCTTTTCCTTGCTTATAATAAATATCAAGACTTACAAACTCTATTTCCTTTTCACCAACATATTGCTGAATTGGAAATTTAGGAATTATAGCACCTTCTTTTATATAAATTGGCAAACTATCGATATCTGCATCTACCCAAGTTTCTCTTCCTCCTTCAACTAATGTGTTATCCCAGAAACTATACCACTTTCCTCTTGGGAAATACATTCGTCTTCCTTTAGCATTTGCTTCTAAAATAGGACATACTAAAATTTTATCACCATAAATAAACTCGTCTGTTCTATAATGTGTATGTACGTCGTCTTGGTCGAATAAAACTAAAGATTTTAGTAATGGTATACCATCTTTAATATAATTCCAGAATGCAGTGTATAAATATGGTAATAACTGATAACGTATCTCTACAAACTTTCTTACAATATCTGTTACCTCACTATCAAAAGACCAAGGTTCTTGATCGCCATGATCTCCTGATGAATGTACACGACAGAAAGGATGAAATACTCCAAGTTGTATCCAACGTGCAAAAAGTTCGCCTTGAGGTTGTTCAGCAAAACCACCAATATCACTTCCTACAAAAGAATATCCAGACATTGCCATACGTTGTGCTTGGATATTAGCAATACTTAAATGTTCCCAAGTTGCTACATTATCTCCCGTCCAAGTAGATGTATAACGTTGTGTTCCAGAATATGCTGCTCTAGTAATTACAAATGGACGTTTAGGATACGAGAACTTTTTTAAACCATGGTAAGTTGCTCTAGCCATTTGCATACCATAGATATTATGTGCTTTTCTATGACTACAAGGATTACCATCGTAATCGTGCCTTACATCATTAGGAAACGTTTTATTTGGAACTTCCATTACTGCTGGTTCGTTCATATCATTCCAAACACCTTTAATTCCTATATCTTCTATAAGTTCTTTAAATAAATTTGACCACCATTCTCTGACTTTTCGTTTTGTAAAGTCTGGAAAATAACATTCTCCAGGCCAAACTTTACCTTTCATATAAGGTCCATCTGCACGTTTACAGAAATAATCGTTTTCTAATCCTTCTTTAAAAACACTGTAATCTTGATCTATTTTAATTCCTGGATCTATAATAGCAATGGTTTTAAAACCTTGTTCAGCTAAATCCTTAACCATGCCTTTTGGGTCTGGAAAGTATTCTTTATTCCAAGTAAAACATCTAAAACCATCCATATAATCAATATCCAGATAAATCGCATCACAAGGAATTTGTAATTCTCTAAATTTAGAAGTGATTTCTCTTACTTTAGATTCTGGATAATAACTCCATTTACACTGGTGAAACCCAAGTGTCCACAATGGTGGCATATGGTGAGGTTTTCCGGTTAGATCTGTATAATTTGCTACAACATCTTCCATATCAGGTCCATAGATAAAATAGTAATTCATTTCACCTCCTTGAGCCCAAAAACTTGTTACATTTCTTCTTTCTTGTGCAAAATCGAAAAAAGAACGAAATGTATTATCAAAGAAAATTCCATAAGCCTTATTATGATGAATTCCTGTGTAAAATGGAATAGCTTTATAGATTGGATCTGATTCCTTATCGTAAGCATAAGAGTCTGTTACCCAATTTTCAAAACGTCTACCTTTTAAATTTAAGTTAGTTGGTTTATCTCCAAGTCCATAATAGCTTTCGCCATCATGTGAAATCTTACTCATTTTTACAACATTTCCTCCATGCTCGTATAATTCTTCCCAATGGAAACCAGCTTCGTCTTGACTTAAAAGTGTCCCATCTTTAGCATCGTATATAATAATTCCAAGATTTTCTTTGTAAACATGACAGGTTAGTTTAGAAGTTTTAATTATATAATAATCCTTATCAGAAGTAATTTCTAGTTCATTATAACCTGTACTTGCGTGTCTGGTTATTGCATAAGAAAAATCATTATCAAACATTCCTGTTGTAGCATATCTAAACCTTAAAACACTATCTCTAACAACTGTTAGTTGAAGAACTACTCCATTTTCTGCTTTAAATTCAAGCTTATCAACATTTTTTTTGAAGTCTATTATTTTTGAAGGAAATAAATTTCCTTTGTATTCCAATTCAGTATTAACAATCATATGTTGTAAATTTACGAAACGTAAAAAAAAGGAAACTACAAGACATACAAAACATAAGATTAAAAAGTTTTTTAAGGACTTATTAACTATAACGATTTCGAATAAGAAAAAACGTCAAAATTTATACTTGCTTTTGAGGTTTTATAGGTGAAACTCTTACTTAGTATATTTTAAAACAACCATTCCAAGAGGTGGAAGCTTAATTTCTACAGAATGTTTTCTAAAATTCCAATCCATATCTTCTGATTGAATACTAATATTTTTATAATTTCCTGTTCCACTAAATTTCTTTAAATCACTATTAAATACTTCTTTTAATTTTCCAGATTTTGGCAACCCAATTCTATAGTTATCTTTTGGCACTGGGGTCATATTGCAAGCTATTATCAAATTATTTGCTGGTCTTGAAGTCTTACGCATAAAAACTAAAGTAGAGTTTTGTGCATCGTTATGTTCTATCCATTCAAAACCATCAACACTAAACTGTTGTTCATGAAGAGCTGGTTCATTTTTGTATAGCTTATTAAGACTCTTAATGGTTTCTTGGATTCCCTTGTGTACTCTGTATTGTGTAAGATGCCAATCTAAGCTTTGCTGAAAATTCCATTCTTCGCTTTGTCCAAATTCGCCACCTTGAAATAAAAGCTTAGTTCCAGGATGTGTAAACATATAACTGTAAAGCAATCTTAAATTTGCAAACTTTTGCCACTCATCTCCAGGCATTCTACCTAAAATTGATTTTTTACCATAAACCACCTCGTCATGAGACAATGGAAGCATAAAGTTTTCTGTAAATGCGTATGCTAAACTAAACGTTATATCGTTTTGATGATGTTGTCTGTAAATTGGTTCTTTCGCAAAATACTGAAGTGTATCATGCATCCAACCCATCATCCATTTCATCCCAAATCCTAAACCTCCTAAAAATGTAGGTTTAGACACCATTGGAAATGCAGTAGATTCTTCTGCTATGGTTTGAACATCTGGATGAAACTTATAAACAGCTTCATTAAATTCTTTTAAAAATGAAATAGCTTCTAGATTTTCTCTTCCACCATACATATTTGGTTCCCATTCGCCTTCTTCTCTAGAATAATCTAAAAATAACATAGATGCAACAGCGTCTACACGTAAACCATCTACATGATATTGTTCTAACCAAAATAAAGCATTGCTAATTAAAAACGATTTAACTTCTGCACGTCCATAATTAAAAATTAAACTCTTCCAATCAGGATGATAGCCTCGTTTTCTATCTGGATGCTCATAAAGATGTGAACCATCAAAAAACCCTAATCCATGTGAATCTTCTGGAAAATGTGATGGAACCCAATCAAGAATAACTCCTATATCATTTTGATGAAGTTTATCTACAAGTAATTTAAACTCGTCTGGATAACCAAAACGCGACGTTGGAGCAAAATATCCTGTAAGCTGGTAGCCCCAACTTGGATCGTATGGATATTCCATTATTGGCATTAGCTCTATATGTGTAAAGCCCATTTCTTTTACATAATCTACTAATTCTTCAGATAATTCTGTAAAAGAAAGTGATCTATTATTATCGTCAATTCTTTTTTTCCATGAACCTAAGTGTACTTCATAAACTGAATATGGAGCATCTAATGCATTATGTTTTTTACGCTTTTTTAACCAGGATTTATCTTGCCACTTATAATCATCATCCCATACTACTGAAGCAGTTTTTGGTGGATGTTCACAACGTCTAGCATAAGGATCTGCTTTTTCTGTTTTTAAATCGTTATTATTGCTATGGATTTTGTATTTGTATGTTGCTCCCTTTTCTATATTAGGAATAAATCCTTCCCAAATACCACTTTCGTCCCATCTCACATTAAGTTGATGCTCGCCTTCTAACCAAAAATTAAAATCACCAATTACGGAAACAGATTTAGCTGAAGGTGCCCAAACAGCAAAGTAAGTTCCTTCTTCTCCATCTACAGATACAAGATGCGATCCAAATTTTTCATAAAGGTTATAATGTTTTCCTGATTTGAATAAACTAATATCAAATTCTGTAAATAAACTATAAGGTTTTACTGTTGCCATAAACTAATGATTAATAATATTTGAAATTCCTTTTAAAGGAATAACTGCCCAACTTGGACGTGAATTTAGTTCGTATCCTAATTCGTAAACTGCTTTTTCTAATAATGTATATTCTAAAATAAATATGCGCTCTTGTTCGTAGCCAATATTTAGATTTGCTTTTTGAATTTCGTCTACATAAGTTTCTAGAAAAACTCCTATTAAATACTTATATAATATTTCTCCTGCTTTAAAAAGTTCTTCTTGAGAATGATTGTATGTTTCTTTGTTTCCAAAAATTGTTGCATAAATTGCATAATGAAAAGATCTAAATATACCTGCAACATCTTTTAATGGTGGCTGTTTTACTTTTCTATCTCTTATTGTACTCTCTGGTTCGCCTTCAAAATCTAATATAAAGAAATCATCATTCTGAACAAGAACTTGACCTAAGTGATAATCGCCATGTACTCTAATGCGTTCTCCTTTAAGTTTAGTCCAATCAAAATTCGTAAATTTTTTACGTATTACGTTTTTGTTTTCTAAGAATTCCTTTGCTAAATCTAAAGCTAAACCATCAAGTCTATTTAGATTGTTCTCTATAGTATTTAATCTATTTTGAAATTGATAAAGTAATCTGTTTTTTAACCAAACTGTATAGTCATCGTTAAAACGTGTTGGTGTAAATGCTGTTTCTTCAAACTCAGATCCTAAAGCAATATGCATTTCTGCAGTTCGCTTGGATAACTTTTGAATTTTCAATAATAAATTTAATCCAACCCAATCGATTATTTGAGGTGGAACATCAGAAATAGTAAGTCTTTTAAATAATTCGGTTTTTGGCAAATGGTTTACATTAATGTTTTTAGTATCTAGATTACTAAACACTTTATTAAACTCTTTTAACATGTAATCCCAAGCATCACCTTGATTTGCAATCATTTCCTGCATTAATCCAATGGTAATGTTTCTTTTATCTGAATCTATAATATTAATACTTCCCAAATATGCAGGCGTATTTTTATATTCTTTCTTTTCAGATAAAAAACGACTCATTTCATAATCTGGATTCTTATTAGAATAAATACGTCTAAAGAATTTTAAAACATATTTTTCATTGTAGACTATTGATGTATTACTTTGCTCTAAACCCATAAATCTTGAAGACTCATAAGTAACATCGCTAAACAATTCACTTTTATGATATTGAACTCTTGTTCTATCTATTGGTTGTGCAGTATAAATACGCTCGAAAACTAATTTTCTAAAAGCTTCAAGATTAATAGCATCAATAATGAAGCCTTCTTGTCCCTTTATGCTTATTGGAAGAATTCTATCTTTTTTGGCAAAATTCTCATCACTTACAAATGCTATTGGTAAGAAATAATGTTGATAAAAGGCCTCTACAAAATTTACTTCTAAAATCAATCCATAATAAACTTCACCGTATCTTTGAATCCTGAAATATTCAGCAAGTTCAATATATTTTAACCTACTAGCCTTACCACCATACCACCTTTGTTCAATAATATATTTCTCCAAAACATCTGATAAGAAGACTTTTACAAAATCTTCATTCTCAAGTAATTCTTCCCAATTATTATTAAAATTATAAGGAACTTGTTTTACAGTTTTTAAGGCTTTATTAGTCATTATTTTATTTTAAATATATGAAATGGTAATGTAGGATGAAGTTCAACAAAATTCCATTCATCAATCCAGTTATAACTACTTCCAGTTACTAAATCATGTACTTGAAAATGATGTCCATTTTCGATTCCCATTTCATATAATGGTAGTTGTATCATTCCTTGTTGTGCATAATAAGGTTCTAGACTAATTACAATTAATAACTGATTTGTCTTATCGTTATTCCACTTATAAAATGCAATGAGTTTATCATTTTCTATATTACAAAACTCTATATTATTAGTTTGTTGTAATGCTTCATTTTCATGTCTAATTGCATTAATTTTAGTAATTAATGTTGTGAGCTTATTTTCTTTTGTCCAATCGTAATGACAAATTTGGAATTTTTCAGAATTTAGATATTCTTCCTTACCAGGTAGTGCATCACTAATCATTTGCT
>JABDPN010000130.1 GCA_013042715.1 Flavobacteriaceae bacterium
CGTGCATCCATCCCATCATCCATTTCATTCCAAAACCTAAACCACCCAAAAATGTTGGTTTTGATACCATAGGAAACGCTGTTGATTCTTCTGCAATTGTTTGAACATCTGGATGGAACTTATAAACAGCTTCGTTAAACTCTTTTAAAAATGAAATTGCTTCTAGATTTTCTCTTCCTCCATACATGTTAGGTTCCCATTCTCCATCTTCTCTTGAGTAATCTAAAAATAGCATTGATGCAACTGCATCAACACGTAAACCATCTGCATGATATTGATCTAACCAGAATAATGCATTACTAATTAAAAACGATTTTACTTCTGCTCTACCATAATTAAATATTAGACTTTTCCAATCTGGATGATAACCTCTTTTTCTGTCAGGATGTTCGTATAAGTGAGAACCATCAAAGAAACCAAGACCATGCGCATCTTCTGGGAAATGAGAAGGAACCCAATCTAGAATTACTCCAATATCATTCTGGTGTAATTTATCTACTAATAATTTAAACTCATCTGGATATCCAAATCTTGAAGTTGGCGCAAAATAGCCAGTTAATTGATAACCCCAACTTGGATCATATGGATATTCCATAATAGGCATTAACTCAACATGTGAAAAGCCCATTTCTTTTACATAATCTACTAGTTCTTCTGAAAGTTCTGTGTAAGAAAGTGAACGATTTTCTTCAATTCTTTTTTTCCAAGATCCTAAGTGTACTTCGTATACTGAATAAGGAGCATCTAAAGCATTATTCTTTTTACGTTTTTTTAACCAAGTTCTATCTTTCCATTTGTATTTATCTTCCCAAACAACTGAAGCTGTTTTTGGAGGATGCTCACAACGACGAGCATAAGGATCTGCTTTTTCAGTTTTTAGATCGTTATTATGACTATGTATTTTGTATTTATAAGTCGCTCCTTTTTTAACATTTGGTATAAAACCTTCCCAAATACCACTTTCGTCCCAACGTACATTAAGTTGGTGTTCTCCTTCAATCCAAAAATTAAAATCGCCTATTACAGAAACAGATTTTGCTGAAGGTGCCCAAACTGCAAAATAAGCGCCTTTTTCACCATCTACAGTTACTAAATGCGAACCAAATTTTTCGTAAAGTTTATAATGCTTCCCTGTTTTAAATAAATTAATATCAAACTCTGTAAATAAACTATAAGATTTTACTGTTGCCATAAATTAATGATTAATAATATTTGAAATTCCTTTTAAAGGAATAACTGCCCATTTAGGACGTGAATTAAGTTCGTAACCTAATTCGTAAACTGCTTTTTCTAATAAAGTATATTCTAAAATAAATATACGCTCTTGTTCGTAACCAATATTTAAATTTGCTTTTTGTATCTCGTCTACATAAGTTTCAAGAAATACACCTATTAAATATTTGTAAAGAATTTCTCCTGCTTGGAAAAGTTCTTCTTGAGTATGTTTGTATTTTTCTTGGTTTCCAAATATGGTAGCATATATAGCATAATGGAAAGATCTAAATAGTCCAGCTACATCTTTTAAAGGTGGCTGTTTTACTTTTCTGTCTCTTATTGTACTTTCTGGTTCTCCTTCGAAATCTAAAATAAAGAAATCTTTATTCTGAACTAATACTTGACCTAAATGGTAATCGCCATGAACTCTTATTCGTTCTCCTTTAAGTTTTGTCCAATCGAAATTTGTAAATCGTTTTCTAATTAAATTTTTCTTTTCTAAAAATTCGTTTGCTAACTCTAATGCCAATCCGTTTAACTTATTGAGATTATTCTCAATAGTATTTAACCTATTTTGAAATTGATATAAAAGCCTATTCTTTAACCATACTGTATAATCTTCGTTAAATCTAGCTGGTGTAAATGCAGTTTCTTCAAACTCGGAACCTAAAGCTATATGCATTTCTGCTGTTCGCTGTGATAGTTTCTGAATTTTTAATAATAAGTTTAATCCAACCCAATCGATTATTTGTGGTGGAACATCAGTTATTTTTAGCCTCTTAAATAATTCGGTGTTTGGTAGTGTAT
>JABDPN010000135.1 GCA_013042715.1 Flavobacteriaceae bacterium
CATAATTTCTAATCTGGCTTCCCCATTCAATTTTCATTTTTTCTGCTTCAATATCATCGCGTTGTGCCATTTGCTTTTTTAATTCAATCTCGTAGAGTTGCGATTTAAGCATTTGTAAAGCACGTGCTCTATTATCATGTTGTGAACGTGTTTCTGAACATGAAATATGAATTCCAGTTGGCTTGTGAGTTAGCTGAACTTTAGTTTCAACTTTATTGACATTTTGACCTCCAGCTCCACTAGAACGTGCAGTTGTAATATCGATATCTGCTGGATTGATATCAATTTCAATACTATCATCAACTAAAGGATACACATACACAGATGCAAAACTCGTATGACGTTTTGCATTACTATCAAAAGGTGAAATACGTACCAAACGATGAACACCATTTTCACCTTTAAGCCATCCAAAAGCAAAATCGCCTTCAATTTGTAAAGTCACAGTTTTAATTCCTGCTACATCACCTTCCTGTAAATTTAATTCTTTGACTTTAAAACCTACTTTTTCGGCATACATTAAGTACATACGCATAAGCATTTGTGCCCAATCACAACTTTCTGTTCCACCAGCTCCTGCAGTAATTTGTAACACAGCACTTAAGCTATCACCTTCTTCAGAAAGCATATTTCTAAACTCAAGGTCTTCAATAAATGTTATAGCTTTTTCAAATTGTTGCTCGACGTCTTCTAGTGGTGTTTCTTCTTCTTTATAGAATTCGTATAGCACTTCTAGATCTTCAACAAGAGATTTTGCAGTATTATAATCTGAAACCCATTTTTTGTTAACTCTAATGCCTTTCATTATAATTTCTGCAGCTTTAGAATCGCTCCAAAAATCTGGGTCGAAGGTTTTTTCTTCTTCGTTTTGGATTTCAATAAGTTTGGTATCTAAGTCAAAGATACCTCCTTAGCGCTCCAAGGCGCTCAAAAAGATCTTTTATTTGATCTGATGTAACCATAAATCATGCTGTTTGTGCAAAAATAGAATTTAAAGTTAATTCAGAAAATAATAAGTGCTTTTATAATGTTATTGAAAGGACTTTTATTACTTTTAATTTACAATTTTATGACTATGAAAATAGATTTACGAAGCGATACAGTTACAAAACCAACACCTGAAATGCTTGAAGCTATGATGCATGCAGATGTTGGTGACGATGTATTTGATGAAGATCCAACAGTAAAACTGCTAGAAGACAGATTAGCTAAAATGTTTGATAAACCTAGGGCATTGTTTTTTCCTTCTGGAAGTATGGCAAACCAAACAGCAATTAAACTACATACCCAACCAGGTGAACAGGTTATATGCGATAAATATGCACATATTTATAATTATGAAGCTGGAGGTGTTAGTTTTAATAGTGGAGCTTCATGTAATTTAATAGATGGAAGTAGAGGAATGTTTACTGCTAAACAGGTTGAGGAAGCAATAAATCCTTCTGCATTTTATTATAGTAGAACAAGTTTAGTAGAAGTTGAGAATACAACAAATAAAGGCGGAGGAGCTTGTTGGGATTTTAATCAGATAAAAAAGATTAAGGAAGTTTGTAAAGCCAATAATTTAGGATTTCATCTTGATGGCGCAAGACTTTGGAATGCTTTGGTTGAAAAGAAAGAAACAACTTTACAATATGGTGAAGTTTTCGATACTATTTCGGTTTGTTTAAGTAAGGGGTTAGGTTGTCCAATTGGTTCTGTACTTATTGGAAATGAAGACATTATGCAAGATGCTGTTAGAACTAGAAAGGTTTTTGGAGGTAATATGAGACAAGTTGGTTATTTAGCTGCAGCAGGATTATTTGCTTTAGAAAACAATATGGATAGATTAACAGAAGATCATAAGAAAGCTAAAGAAATTGGTAAGGTATTATCGCAATGCACATTAATTAAAACTGTAGAACCAATAGAAACAAACATTGTAATATTTGAATTAAGTGATTGTGTTTCAGAATCCCTTTTTCTAGAAAAATTAGAAGCAGAACAGATATATATTATTGGAATGGGGGGAGGAAAGCTTCGTATAGTTACACATATGGATTATACTGATGCAATGCATGATAAAGTGTTGGATATAATCAGCAATCTAAGAGTCTAAAGATCTAAGCATCTATTTAAACAAATCCAAACCAGGAATTTTTGGCATACCTTCTTTTGCGACTGCAGCTAATTCTGTTTCGTTAATCTTTGTCGCGTTTTCTATAGCTTTATTTAAGGTTAGAATTAAATAATCTTCAAGTTGTTCTTTGTCTTGCATTAGTTGGTCGTCAATTTCAATTGTTTTAATAGTTCTATTAGCAGTAAGTGTAACACGTAATAAACCATTACTACTTTTTTCGTCCAAATAAACAGTGTCTAATCGCTTTTTTGTTTCTTCAACTTTGGCTTGGGTTTCTTTAATCTTACCCATCATTCCCATTAAATCTCCAAACATAATTTTATTTTTAAAATTTTAGCAAATGTATAAAAAGTAATTTTCTAAATTTGTGTCTTTATAATTTCCCACATGCCAAATACTAATCCATGGCCAATTGCCAAAAAGAA
>JABDPN010000137.1 GCA_013042715.1 Flavobacteriaceae bacterium
CATAATTACAAAGGTGAAAATCACTTACGCGATGATGATTTAGGTAACTATATTACCAAGTTTAGAAATACTTTAGGAACTAATGGACAATTGTTATTGTTGTTAGATAGTTGTCACTCTGGTTCTACAACGCGTGGTGGAAAGGCTAGAGGTAGCGAAGGTGTTTTTGCTCCTGAAGGTTGGAAACCAAATAATTCTGGAGATGTAACAGGAAGCGATATGAAAGAAGAAACCAAGGAAAAATTGAGCGATAATGCTGCGCCTTTTGTTTTGATTTCTGGAGCTTCTGCTAATGAACTTAATTATGAGTATAAAGGACAAGGCTCTTTAAGTTATGCCTTTTCTAAAGCTATGAGTAAATTAGGTGAAAACTTCTCTTACAACCAGTTGTTTGCCAAGATTGAAGCCGAAATGAATATTATTTCGCCTAAACAAAATCCAACAATAGAAGGTGAAAAAAATGTAACCTTATTTAAAAACGAATACATTAAGCAACAACCTTATTTTGAAGTAAAGTCTATACCTAGGGCAGACGTTATTAAAATCCAAGCTGGAAAATTACATGGTTTGTTTAAAAATACGACAGTTCATGTATTACCTGCAACATCAACAAAAGTAACAGAAGGTGCAATTCTGTCTAATGGAACTATTACGCTTGCTAAGTATAACGAAGCTGTGATTAAACTAGACAAACCTTTAGCAGACTTTAACGAAAAAAACTATTGGGTTTTTGTAGATAAACCTTCCTATGGAGACATAGCTATAGATGTGTATTTTGATGATAAAATTAAAGATAAAACAATAAAAAAAGGTGTAGAACAATTTTTAACTGAAAATAACTTAGGTGAAATTGTTAACGATAGTGCCATGTCTGATTTAATATTGTTAAAAGAAGGCAACAGTATCACGCTTAATGCCACTAATGGACTTGATGCAATTGACAAAGATGATAGCACTAGAGGAAGCAATACAGTTGAAGACATTAACAAAAAGATTTTTGGATTTGCACAAGGGCAATATTTAAAAAACTTGGAATTTAAAAACTACAATTACGAATTCGAATTTAAGTTGTTACCAATAGAATACGATGTTTTAACAGATGAGGTTGGAGACATTATAGATCCTTCTACTTTAACTAATGAAAACGGAACATTTCAAGTTAGGCCTGAAATTGATAATGTGGTTCTACAAGTCACAAATAAAAGTGATAAACCTGTTTATTTCAGTATTATTGAGATTAACACAAAAGGAGAAGTCTTGCCTTTTTTACCTAACGATAACTGCGATTTAAACGATAATGAGCGTAAACTTGGCCCAAAGCAAACGATGATTTTTAAAGATTGTATTTTCTCTTTTGGTCCTCCTTACGAGAAAATAGTCTTGAAAGGTTTTGCAACGCCTAATAAATTAAATTTCAAATCTACAGTGGAAACTAGAGGCGAAGGTACGAGAAGTGCTTCAAACCCTTTAGAAAAGTTTATGGCAGATAGTTATACACAAACCAGAAGTGCTACTGGACGTAAAGCAAGCGCAAAAATTGATGGTTTTAGTGCAGAGTTTATTTATGAGATTGTAAGAGAGTAGTATGAAGCGCTTTTTAGGTATAGTCATTATTTTTTTAGCTACAGTTTTTATTGTAGATGCAGGTGTTAAAGTAAGACAAGTAAATCCTGTTAATGTTCACGTTATTGCAATTGGAGTAGATCAATATCCAAAGGCATTCAATTCATTTGTTAATTGTGCAAATGACGCTAGTGCTATAACTGGTAAAATATTAAAAGACAAAACACCTAGAATTTATTTGCCTTCAGGAAGTACAAGTACTAGAGGAAAGGGAAATAGAGTGGTTTTTAAAGATTCACTAGAAAAAAGTAATGTTTATGTCCATAAGTTGTTAAATGAAGAAGCAACAGTTCAAAATATAAAAAATGCATTTAAAGAGGTAATTAAAAAAAGCACATCAAACGATTATTTTGTGTTCTTTTTTGCAGGTTATTCATTTGAAATTGGACCCTCAGCAGAAGAAACCATATTGATACCTTTTATAGATCTTGACTTAGATGTTAAGATTACTGAATATGATAAATACAATCATATAAAACTTAAAGAGCTAGCAAGTTTCATGAATCAAATTGCTGCTAAGAATCAATTAATTATTTCTGAAGCAGGACAAGGTAAAATCTTTGCCGAAAATTTACAGGCTGCGCTATTTGAATCTGATGCTGAAATTGCAACAAATTCTGAAAGAAATAGAGTGATTCTAACAACAGTAGATAATGGATACGATTGGTCCAAATGCGATAAATCTCATGCACCACTAACAAAATATATTTTAGATAGTGGTAATATGTTGGATGTCTTTGAGAATTACTACGATTATGAATACAGACTTAATAAGCAAGAAGTAAAATGCTCAATACGAGATACAAGATATTATTTTATATCTAGAGAAGTAGACTATAAAAAAATATTAGCAAGACATTTATCAAATTCTAGTGGTACAAGAGGTTCACAATCCAGAAAAGTAAAACCTAAGGAAAAGGAAAAAGGACAATCAGATACTTACGCATTAATAATTGCAACTAATGTTTATAACGATGATCAAACGAGTTGGAATGATTTAAAAAATCCGTTGAATGATGCAAATTCAATAGCTACAATATTAGAGCAAAAGTATAATGCAAAAATACATAAGATATACAACGAACCTAAAAGGGAAATCATTTCTGGGATTCTAAAATTAAAAAGGCAAATGGATGATAATGATAAGTTATTGCTTTTTATTGCAGGACATGGTCATTTTAGCGAAGATTATTCTCAAGGTTTTTTAGTTTCTACAGATAGTCAGACTCTTGAAGATGATCCAACATTAGAATCTTATTTCTCCATGGCTAAGCTAAATAGCATATTAGATGGTTTTCCTTCTAAGCAAGTCTTTACTGTTTTAGATGTGTGTTATGGTGCCAGTTTTGAGCTCAATAATGCAGATTTACCTATTGAAAATTATTCTAATACAGAGATTGATAATAATCTAGATGATTTTATTAGCGATGTCGATAAAAGTTATGCGAGAATCATGTTAGCTTCTGGACAATATGAAGTTTTTGATTATTGGAAGGATAGTCAAAAACATTCACCTTTTGCAAGTAAACTTATAAAGGCATTTAATAATGAAAAGGAATTTATATCACCAGGAAAAATTTTCTCTTATGTAAGAGGTAATACTACAACACCAATCTTAAAAAAATTTGGAAAGCATGAAGTAACTGGTGATTTTCTGCTTAAAGTATATTAAATGAGAAAAATAGCCTTATACATATCAATTATATTTCTTCCATTTTTACTTTTCGCACAAGAAACTAATGAAAATGATAAAGTGACGTCTGAAATTAAAAGCCTTATTAGACAACATGAAGAAGATATAAGAGATTTGTATAATGTAAGGAGTGCACCACAAGAATGGATAAAAACAGATCAGATAGACGAAAAGATATTGTTTAATGTTGTTGATAGATATTACAGAAATTTTAATAAGAATGTAGCAGTTATAGTATATACTTATATTAATGATTCTTTACAATTAAATCTATTTGGAAAGCAACACAAATTTGAAGAGTTAAAAACTCAAATTGAAAAAAATAAATTACAAGAACTCATACATGATGTTAACTACTTGTATTCATCAAAATTCTCTAATAGAGCACCTTCATTAAGAGGTTCACAAGCAAAAGATATATCCGCAAATTTTAAAGAACTAAAAACATCGTTTAGCGAGTTAAATACTATACTACTTCCAGAAGAATTGAATTTAAAAAGTGTTGACCATATAATTATTGTTCCAACCTTTAATATTGCAACCTTACCTTTTTCAGCTTTTAAAATTGGAGATTCTTATTTAATAGATAATATGAGTTACTCAATCGCTCCAAACTTATTTGAGTTATTGTATTCAAATGATAAAAATCGAGTAAAACAAGGCGATTATTATCGTGAAATAGAATATACTTGGTTCAATGCTCTTTTTGTTGCAAATCCAAATTATCCAAAGAATTTAGAATGGGAATTTCCTGATTTACCTGGAGCAGAACATGAAGTTGATTATGTAATAGAAAAAGTAAAACCATTAAAATTTAATAAATTATACGGAAAAGATGCAACCAAAGAAGAAGTCTTAAAAAACATATGTGAATACGATTTGCTTTATTTTGCAACACATGGTATTTCAAATTCTAAAAGTCCAATGGATCATAGTTTTATTGTCTTAGCAGATAATGGAACAGAGAAATCCTATTTGTCGTTAAGGGAAATAATGAACACCAGAAAAACATGTAAACTTAAAGCAGATTTAGTAGTGCTAAGTGCTTGTCAAACAGGATTAGGAATGTCACATAGAGGCGGAATAATAGGACTTGCAAGAGCTTTTCAAATTGCAGGAGCAAATCATGTTTTAATGAGTTTGTGGAATATTAATGATACCGAAACAGCAACGTTAATGCAATATTTTTTTAATGAATTAGAAATTGCAAAAACACTAATGCCTCATGAAGCTTTAAGAAATGCAATTTTAAAATATAAAGCAGAAGTAAATGACGATCCAAAATATTGGGCAGCATTTTCAATATTTGGAGTACCATATTAATTAAAAGTTGTTTTGAAAAATAGAGTAGTATACATATTAGTTTTTATTTTCTTGCCATTCTTTGTATTCTCACAAGACGATGGAGCAAGAGGCTCTATTAGTAAAAAAATAGATAAATCTAAAGTTATAGGTGAAAAACGAGCTTTGGTAGTAGGTGTTTCAGAATATCAATCTGAAGATTTAAACTTAAAATATGCAGATGATGATGCGTTTTTGTTCAAGCAATATCTTACTAAAGTCGATTCAGTTCCAGAAAAAAATATAGCTTATCTGGTTAATAAAGAAGCTACATCATTTAACATCTTATCAGCACTTAATAATCTAATTGAAACTTCTAATGAAGGCGATATTGTTTATTTATTTTTTGCAGGACATGGTGATGTAGTCGATAAAGACAATGTTGAACAAAAAATAGGCTTTTTATTAGCACACGACACTAATAAAGATAGAGAATTTTATGGAACACAAGGTGTTGTTCCTTTTAAAGATGTAAACAAAACAGTTAATGAAATAGCCAACAAAAAGGCTAAAATCATTCTTATTTTGGATGCATGTAAATCAGGATACTTGCATTTATATGGTTCTCAAAAAAATCTGGAAGCAGCTAATAATACCTTTGAGAATGCGACTAAGTTTTTAAGCTGTCAACCAGATCAGTTATCTTATGAATCCAATAATGCAGACGAACTGACACAAGGTTACTTTACCTATTATTTGGTTCTAGGAATAATGGGAGCTGCAGATAATATGATTCAGGATTTTAATCTTCAGTATTTTGAACTAGAGATGTTTTTAAAAAATAATTTAGCATCTGCAACAAATAACGAGCAAACTCCTATAATAAAATCTAAGGGATCAACAGAACTGTTCAGGAAAGTGAATTCAAAAGACAAGTCTGATGCTTTAAGACAAGTTCAAAACCAACAAAAATTGTCATTACTTCTTACTAACAGAAATAGTGAATCTAATACAGACATAATTTATCAAGCTGATATCAAAATTGTTAATCAGTTTAATGAAGCCATAGAAAAGCAAAACTATTATGGTAATTCAACTAGTGCATTAGCGCTATTAAGGTCTGCTGAAAAAGAAAAATTAGTTCCAACAGATGTTATAAAACGCATGAAAAATAGTATTGTAAATGCGTTATCTACAGATGCACAACTTTTAATAAACACCTA
>JABDPN010000140.1 GCA_013042715.1 Flavobacteriaceae bacterium
CATAATCTGCAATCTTAGGTTTTGCTGATGTCATTACAGATAACAAAGTAGATTTTCCAGCATTAGGAAAACCAACCAATCCAACATCTGCAAGAACCTTAAGTTCTAATGTAACACGTTTTTCTATAGATGGAATTCCAGGTTGTGTATAGCGTGGTGTTTGATTTGTTGGACTTTTAAAGTGCCAATTTCCACGTCCTCCCATACCACCTTCACATAAAACAACTTCTTCGTTATTTTCAGTAATTTCAAACAAGATATCATTTGTTTCAGCATCTCGAACAACTGTTCCTAAAGGCACATCGATATAAACATCGTCTCCATCTGCTCCAGTACTTCTACTACTTCCACCATGTCCTCCATGTTCTGCTTTAAAATGTTTTTTAAATTTAAGGTGATATAGTGTCCAAAGATTTTCTTTACCTCTAACTATTACATGACCACCACGTCCTCCATCTCCACCATCTGGACCACCTTTAGTGATATACTTTTCTCGATGTAAATGTACAGAGCCTTTTCCTCCATTTCCAGAAGCAGCAAATACCTTTACATAATCTACAAAATTACCTTCAGTCATGTTTTTATATTAAGATTCCTGCAATTGCAGGAATCTATAGTTAAATTAATTTATGTTTTTTTTAAAGTATTTATCTATAGTTTATCTAAAACTTCACTTAAACGTATTGTAATTTCATCAATACTACCAACTCCATCTACTCCATAATATTTGTCTTGAACAGAATAATAATCTTTTAAAATAGCTGTCTTACTATAATATTCTTTTATTCTGTTTTTAATAATACTTTCATCTGCATCATCTGCTCTACCACTTGTTTTTCCTCGCTCTAATAATCTCCCAACTAATACTTCATCATCAACTTCAAGAGCTACCATAGCATTAATTTGAGAATCCTTAGATACCATTAACTTATCTAAAGCTTTTGCTTGAGCATTAGTTCTTGGGAATCCATCAAAAATAAATCCATTTGCATCTGAATTTTTTTCAACTTCTGCAGCAAGCATGTCAATAGTAACTTCATCTGGAACCAACTCACCCTTATCCATGTAAGATTTTGCAAGATTTCCTAAATCGGTTTTATTTTTAATGTTATATCTAAAAACATCTCCTGTTGATATATGTACAAGATTGTATTTCTTTTTTAAGAATTCTGCTTGAGTACCTTTTCCTGCTCCTGGAGGTCCAAATAATACTATGTTTGTCATCTCTATATCTGTTTTTAATTGATAAACTTCTGGTAAATCACGTCCTAATCCATCGTAATCCAATCCATAACCAACAATAAATTTATTAGGAATCTCTAAACCTACATAATGTAATTTAAAATCTTTTTTATATGCTTCAGGTTTGTAAAAAAGTGTAGCTATTATTAGCTTTTTAACCTTTTCATTTTTAAAGATTCTATGTACTTCATATAAGGTATTTCCAGAATCAATAATATCCTCAAGAATTACAACAGTGCGTCCAGATAAATCTTGTGTTAAACCAATAAGTCGTTGTATGTCTTCTGTTGACTTTACACCTTCATATGAAGCTAGCTTAATAAATGTAACTTCACATGGTTTAGGATATTTTTTAACAAAATCACTCACAAACATAAACGATCCATTTAATATCCCAACAAAAACTGGAACTTCATCACCTAAATCGTTTGCAATTTGGATAGCCATTCGTGTAACCACTTCATCTATTTTTTCTGAAGAAATAAATGGTTTAAACTTTAAATCGTGAAGCTGTAACATGTGTTTAACTTTTGAAAAGTGCAAAGATAATCAATAGATTGCGTAAATACGAGTTTTGATTTATGATTTTAGAATGCTTTTAAAGATTTAAATGTATTTTTGCACTAAATTGTATTGACAAATTGCAATTATGAATTACTTTTCATCTCAGTTTAAACTTGGAATACTTGGAGGCGGACAATTAGGTAAAATGTTGCTCTATAATACACGTAAATTTGATATTTATACTAGCATACTCGATTCTAGTGATGAAGCACCTTGTAAAATTGCATGTAACGAATTTACTAAAGGTGATTTAATGGACTTTGATACTGTTTACAATTTCGGAAAAAATGTAGACGTATTAACTATAGAGATTGAAAATGTAAACGTTGAAGCTTTAAAAAAACTAGAGCGAGAAGGCGTTAAGGTCTATCCTACTGCCAAAACATTAGAGACCATTCAAAACAAAGCAAAACAAAAACTGTTTTACGTAGATCATAACCTACCTACAGCTGAGTTTTCGAGATTTGCTTATAAGAAAGAAATGGTTACAGCTATAGAACATAGCACACTTAATTTTCCGTTTGTTTGGAAAAGTGCACAATTTGGATACGATGGTAATGGAGTTAAAATTGTTAGAAATAACAAAGACCTTGAATCACTTCCAAATGTAGAATGTATTGTTGAAAAACTAATACCATTTAAAAATGAATTAGCAGTAATTGTTGCAAGAAATGTAAAAGGTGAAGTAAAAGTGTATCCTGTTGTTGAAATGGAATTTCATCCAGAAGCTAACCAAGTAGAATACGTTATATGTCCTGCAAGAATTTCTAAAGACGTTGTACAAAAGGCTGAATTAATTGCCTTAAAAGCTTCTGCTGCTTTCGAGCACGTTGGACTTTTAGCTGTTGAAATGTTTCAAACAGAAAACGACGACATCTTAATAAACGAAGTTGCTCCAAGACCACATAATTCTGGTCATCATACCATAGAATCAAGCTACACTTCACAATTTGAACAACACATAAGAGCTATTCTAGATTTACCTTTAGGAAAAACAGATAGTAAAATTGTAGGTATTATGGTAAACTTGGTTGGTGAAGAAGGTTATCAAGGTGATGTAGTGTATCAAAACATTGAAGATATTATGGAAATGGATGGTGTGACTCCTCATATCTATGGGAAAAAGCAAACAAGACCTTTCAGAAAAATGGGACATGTAACCATAGTACACGAAAACATAGATGAAGCACGTAAAATAGCAGGAAAAGTAAAACAAAAAATAAAAGTAATAAGTAAGTAAAATGGCACAAGTAGGAATTATAATGGGAAGCACAAGCGACCTTCCAATAATGCAAAACGCAATAGACATTTTAAAGGGATTTGATATTGAAGTGGAAGTTGATATCGTTTCTGCACATCGTACACCAGAAAAAATGTTCGAATACGGAAAAACGGCTCATATAAGAGGCATAAAAGTTATAATAGCTGGAGCTGGAGGAGCTGCTCATTTACCTGGAATGATTGCATCTTTATCACCACTTCCTGTAATTGGTGTTCCTGTGAAATCCAGAAATTCTATTGATGGTTGGGACTCTGTTCTGTCAATACTTCAAATGCCTGGAGGTGTTCCTGTTGCTACTGTTGCACTTGATTGTGCACAAAACGCTGGTATACTTGCTGCTCAAATTATTGGAAGTTCAGACAAATGTGTGCTTGATAAAGTGCTTGCATACAAAGGAGGTCTTAAAATAAAAGTTATTGAAGGAGCCAAATCTGTAAAAAAATAGTCTTATCACATACTCAAATTTGCTATGAATATTTTAAATAAGCCATTTAATACGCCTTATAATACTGCGCCTTTTTCAAAAATTAAAAATGAAGATTTTCTATCTGCTTTTAAACTAGAAATTGAAAAAGCCAAAGCAGAAATTGATACTATTGTTTCTAATCCAGATACACCAAATTTTGAAAACACAATTGAAGCTTTAGAGTTTACAGGGCAACAATTAGATAGAATTTCAAGTGTCTTTTTTAATCTGAATTCTGCTGAAACCAACGATGAAATTCAGAAAATCGCTCAAGAGGTATCTCCTCTGCTTTCAGAATTTGGAAATGATATTACTTTAAATGAAAACTTATTTAAACGCATCAAATCGGTTTACGATTCAAAAGACAGTCTTGAACTAACCATAGAACAAAAAACACTACTTGACAAGCGTTACAAAAGTTTTTCCAGAAATGGTGCAAATCTTCCTGATATTAAAAAAGAATTACTTCGAGAGATTGATAAAGAATTAAGTCAGTTAAAGCTTAAGTTTGGAGAAAATGTTCTAGCTGAAACTAATAAATTTGAACTACTTATTACAGATGAAAATGATTTATCTGGACTTCCTGAAGGCACTAAAGAAGCAGCGAAACAACTAGCTGAAGGTATAGCGAAAGATGGTTGGCTAATCACGCTAGATTACCCAAGCTATATTCCGTTTATGACCTATGCTGACAATAGAACATTACGTAAAAAACTCTCTAAAGCATTTGGTAGTAAAGCTTTTAAAAATGATGATTTAGATAATCAAGAGATTGTACTTAAAATTGCTAATCTTAGACATAAACGCGCAAATCTATTAGGTTATAAAACGCATGCACATTTTGTTCTAGAAGAACGAATGGCAAAAACTCCAGAAAGCGTTGAAAAGTTCTTAAACGAATTACTAGAGAAAGCAAAACCAGCAGCAAAAAAAGAGTTTGAAACCCTTCAAAAATTTGCTAAAGAAATAGATGGTATTAATCAACTTGAAAAATGGGATGCTGCCTACTATTCAGAAAAACTAAAACAAAAACTATTTAGTCTAGACGACGAGTTATTAAAACCCTATTTTAAACTAGAAAATGTCATTAATGGTGCTTTTACAGTTGCCAATAAGTTATTTGATTTAAACTTTGATGAAATTAAAACTATTGATAAATACCACGAAGATGTTTTAACTTATAAAGTAACTGATAGTAATGGCAATTTAATCTCAATTTTCTATTCAGATTTCTTTCCAAGAGCAGGAAAACGAAATGGAGCGTGGATGACTTCTTATAAACCTCAATATGTAAAAAATGGTAATGAGGAACGACCACATGTGTCAATTGTGTGCAACTTTACAAAACCAACAAAAAGTAAGCCTTCTCTCCTAACTTTTAACGAAGTCACTACGCTTTTCCATGAGTTTGGACACGCACTTCATGGTATGCTAGCAAAAACTACTTATCCTAGCTTATCTGGAACAAGTGTGTATTGGGATTTTGTGGAATTACCTAGTCAGATTATGGAAAACTGGTGCTATGAAAAAGAAGCACTAGAACTGTTTGCAACTCATTATGAAACTGGAGAAGTTATTCCTATGGAACTCATAGAGAAAATTAAAGCTTCAGCAACATTTCATGAAGGTATGCAAACCCTACGTCAGTTAAGTTTTGGATTATTAGATATGTCTTGGCACAGTAAAAATCCTTCAAACATAACTTCAGTTAAAAATCAAGAAGTTGAAGCGTTTGGAGACACACAATTATATCCTGATATTAAGGAGAATTGTATGAGTACAGCTTTTGCACATATCTTCCAAGGTGGATATTCGTCTGGATATTACAGTTACAAATGGGCTGAAGTATTAGATGCAGATGCTTTTGAATATTTTAAAGAAGAAGGTATTTTTAATAAAACCGTTGCAACTAAATTCAAGGATAATATATTAAGTAAAGGTGGAACAGAAGATCCAATGACCTTGTATAAACGCTTTAAAGGACAGGAACCTAAACCTGAAGCTTTATTAAAACGTGCAGGTCTATTAAAATAAAATACTTTATTCTAACCACTCCACTTTTTCCTCAATAGGATTTGGTGTGCGTTCAGGTTTTGGTCCTTCCATATAACCAAGATAAAAGAAACCTAAACAACGTTCTCCTTCGCTAAAATTAAAATAACCATCCATATAATTTATCAATGAAGGAGAACTCCAATAACCATTTAAACCTAAATTGGTAGCTGTTAGCCATAGATTTTGAACTGCCATAGCTGTTGCTGCAATTTCTTCCCACTCTGGAACACTTTCATTTAGATCGCGTTGCATACATATTGCAATGATTACAGGCGATTTATCAACTTTATTCTTAATTGAATTAAACTTAAAATTTGAAAACTTAGCAGCTGTTTCTTTATACTTCTCTGCCAAAAAATTACCTAAATTTGTTTTGGATTCTCCAGTTAATATTTTGAAACGCCAGGGTTCAGTTTTTCGATGTGTTGGCGCCCAATTTGCTGATTCAAGAAGTTTTAGAATTATATCTTTAGAAATTTCTCTGTTAGCAAACATTAATGGAGATACAGATCGCCTTTGCCTAATAATGTCTTCTAGTTTCATAGTGTTTTTAATCAAAAGTAATCATTAAATATATCCAGTTAAAAACTATATAATTAAACTTTTCTTAAAATCAATTTTAAATTTAAATCTATTCTATTTTTGAGAAAGCTATAAAACCAAACTATGCCAAAACATCAAATAAATCCTAACCAATGGATCGATTTGTATTCAGATTATCTTTTCAATTACACGATTACGCGTGTAAACGATAGAGATATTGCTCAAGATTTGGTTCAAGACACATTTTTAGCTGGTTTAAAATCTATGAAAAACTTTAAAGGCGAAGCTAGTGAACGTACATGGTTGGTTTCAATTTTAAAACGAAAAATTATTGATCATTACAGGAAAGTTAACTCTAAAAAAGGCAAAGCGGAAGTCAGAGTGAATTTTTCTGAAGAAGGAGACGACGAAGGAAGTTGGTTAGAGAAACGTGTAGCTGACCCTTTTGATAAAACAGCTGAAGATAACTTAGAAAACAAAGAGTTAGGTTTAGCCATTCACGCTTGTTTATCTAAACTTCCAGCAAAGCAAGCCGAAATTTTTAAAATGAAAACCATTTTGGATTACGAAACAGAGGTTATCTGTAATGAATTTGATATTACAGCGTCTAATCTTTGGGTAATCATTCATCGTGCAAGAACTACATTAGCCTCTTGCTTAGAAGACAATTGGTTATAAACTTATAAAATGAGTAAGAAACGACGTTTTTTTATTGCATGCGACGAAGCAAATCACAATTGTGACAAATCGCAGTACAACGAAGCTACATTCTGGGAAAAGATAAAGCTCACTGTACATCTCATCTATTGTAGAGCATGTAGAGAATACAGTAACAAAAACGCCAAACTCACCAAAATTGTAGATAATCCAAAAATTGACTGCCTAAATAAAGACGAAAAGAAAAAAATAAAAGCCTGTTTCGAAAAAGAATTACTTAACCAAGATCAAGTATAGACCAAACCATATAACAGGAATACTCTCAACCCAAAATGCGCTGTAATACTTTTTCTGATATATTGTACTTCCCTTAAGAAAAAATAACGTTACTATACAGATTAGACCAAGTATGACAATAGCTTCAGCTTTAAATAAATCTTTAAAAAACTCTAACAAAAACAACAGAACTAATAATACTACTCCAATTTGTTTTGTTCTTTTAATTCCTATTTGTTGAGGCACAGTTAGTAGTTTTAAACTATCATTTTTTAGATCTCTAATTTCAAAAGGAAACATAATTACAATTACAAATAAAAACTTTTGAAATAGACTTAGATAGACATCAAAATCTACAGGATAATTAGCATTAATTAAAGGAAGAAACACAACTGTAACAGACCAAACCAGAGCAATAATATAAATTTTCAATCCACTTATAGCTCTTAAGTTTTTAATGTTGTCTTTTATAAAATTTTTCGGAAAAAATGGAATGGTATATAAAAAGGTTAACAATGCTAAACCAGCTATTAAAAATAATTCGCGTTTATTTAGAAAACTCCCAAAATAAATCATAGCAACAAAACTAAACAACGAAAATACTTGAATTGGTTTTAACCAAGTCGCCAAACTTCTATGGTGAAGCTTAGCTAAACCAAAATACTTTACAAAATTATAACCTGTTACAGAAGCAAAAAACACAAACCATAATAGCTTAGAATTTATATCAATTTCAAACTCTAAACATGTTAAACTTGTTAAACATACTATAGCTAAAGCAACATGAATACTACTGTTTAGATAGAAATTTAGTATGCGATAAAAAACATGCATAACACAAAAGTAATTCAAACTGTTAATAAAGACCCTTTTTGGTTAAAAACTTTCAATTTTGAGGAATAAATAAAGTCATTATTTATGTAATTTTGCGTCACAAATAAGAACCCATTTTAGAATGAATACAGAATCGTTTGAGTTAAGACATATTGGTATAAGAGCCTACGATTACGAAACAATGCTAAAAACCATTGGAGTAGAATCTGTAGACCAATTAATACATGAAACCGTTCCAGACAACATAAAACTTACTCATGAGTTACAAATTGAAAAAGCCATGAGTGAACAAGAATATCTAGAACATATCCATGACCTTTCTTTAAAAAATAAAGTCTTTAAATCTTACATTGGTTTAGGTTATCATCCTACAAATCTTCCTGCAGTCATACAACGTAACATAATGGAAAATCCAGGTTGGTACACAGCATATACACCATATCAAGCAGAAATTGCTCAAGGACGTTTAGAAGCGCTTCTAAATTTCCAAACTATGGTAACAGACCTTACTGGAATGGAATTAGCAAACGCATCTCTTTTAGACGAAGGAACTGCTGCTGCAGAAGCCATGGCCTTACTCTTTTCTGTTAGAGAACGTGCTCAAAAGAAGAGTAATATTGTTAAGTTTTTTGTTTCAGATAATGTTTATCCGCAAACACTTTCAATATTAAAAACTAGAGCAATTCCATTAGGTATTGAGCTTGTTATTGGTAATCATGAAACTATTGAACTAAGCAACGAATTTTTTGGAGCAATCATTCAGTATCCTGGAAAATCAGGACAAATTCCAGATTTAGGATCATTCATTTATAAAGCTAATAACTTACAAATAAAAGTTGCTGTTGCAGCAGACATATTAAGTCTTATTAAATTAGAAGCTCCTGGGGAATTTGGTGCAGATGTAGTTGTTGGTACAACCCAACGTTTTGGAATTCCAATGGGTTATGGTGGTCCACATGCAGCATTTTTTGCAACTAAAGAAACTTATAAGCGCCATATTCCAGGTAGAATAATTGGGATTACAAAAGATGCTAATGGAAACGATGCTTTAAGAATGGCGCTTCAAACACGTGAACAACATATAAAACGTGATAAAGCAACTTCTAACATATGTACAGCGCAAGTATTATTAGCTGTAATGGCAGGAATGTATGCTGTTTATCATGGGCCAAAAGGATTAGAATATATTGCAGACAAAATACATGATTCTGCTTGTACACTTGCCAATGCTTTGGAATATTTAGAAATAGAACAAACCAATTCAGTATTTTTTGATACGATTCACGTTAAGGTTAAAGATTCTAAAAAAGTAAAAGACATTGCTGAAGCAAAAGGTGTTAATTTTTATTATCCTGATGATACAACGGTTTCAGTATCTATAAATGAAACATCTTCAAAAAAAGATTTAAATAAAATTCTTGAAATCTTTACAAAATCCGAAAGTAAAACTGGATTAATAATAGAACATATAGGAAAACATGCTATTCTTCCAGATAATATAGTTCGCAAAACACCTTATTTAGAACACCCTGTCTTCAATTCTTATCATTCTGAAACGGAATTGATGCGTTATATCAAAAAACTAGAACGAAAAGATTTATCATTAAATCATTCTATGATTTCTTTAGGTTCTTGCACCATGAAACTTAATGCTGCTTCTGAAATGTTGCCATTAAGTTGGTCTAATTGGTCTAACATTCATCCTTTTGCACCTTTAAATCAAGTAGAAGGTTATTTAACTGTTTTAAATAAATTAGAAGAACAACTTACAGAAATTACAGGTTTTGCAGGAACATCTCTACAACCAAATTCTGGTGCTCAGGGAGAATTTGCAGGATTAATGGTAATTAAAGCTTATCACGAATCAAGAGGTGATCATCATAGAAATATTTGCTTAATACCAGCTTCTGCACATGGAACAAATCCAGCTAGTGCCGTTATGTCTGGAATGAAAGTGGTCGTAACAAAATCCACAGAAGAAGGTAATATAGATTTAGTTGATTTAAAAGAAAAAGCGGAATTACACAAAGATAATCTTGCTGCCTTAATGGTTACTTATCCTTCTACTCATGGAGTTTACGAAGCTTCCATTAAAGACATTACACAAATCATACACGATAATGGTGGACAAGTCTATATGGATGGTGCGAATATGAATGCTCAAGTAGGTATTACAAATCCTGGAAGTATTGGAGCGGATGTTTGTCATCTAAACTTACATAAAACGTTTGCAATTCCACATGGAGGAGGTGGTCCTGGAGTTGGACCTATTTGTGTAGCAGAACAATTAGTGCCATTTTTACCTGGTAATCCACTTATTGAAGTTGGAGGCGAACAAGCAATTACATCTATTTCTGCTGCACCTTATGGTTCTGCGTTGGTTTGCCTTATTTCTTATGGTTACATTTGTATGCTTGGGGCAGAAGGAGTGACTAATTCTACAAAAGCTGCTATTGTAAATGCAAATTATATCAAAGAACGATTACATGGTTCTTTTGAAACTTTATATTCTGGAGAAATGGATCGTGCAGCTCACGAAATGATTATTGACTGTCGAGAATTTAAAGAAAAGGGAATTGAAGTTGTTGATATTGCAAAACGATTAATGGATTATGGTTTCCACGCACCTACTGTTTCATTTCCTGTAGCAGGAACGCTTATGATAGAACCTACAGAAAGTGAAAGCAAAGAAGAACTTGATCGTTTTTGTGATGCTATGATTTCTATTAGAAAAGAAATTGAAACAGTTACAAAAGACAATCCAAATAACTTATTAAAAAATGCACCTCATACATTAGGTATGGTTACAGCAGATTCTTGGGAATTCCCTTATACAAGAAAAGATGCTGCTTATCCATTAGATTACGTAAAAGACAATAAGTTTTGGCCAACTGTAAGACGTGTTGATGATGCTTTTGGCGACAGAAATTTAATTTGTACTTGTGCGCCAATCGAATCTTTTATGGAGTCATAATTTAAGTATTTGGGCATCGTAATTTAATTGATAAAGAAAATACTTTTTTATTATTAGAAAGTATATTCGTCATCGCAAATAACATATACAAAGAAATAAAGATATTATGAATATTCGTATAACAGGATCAGGTAGTTATATTCCAGATGCAATTGAAAAAAATGAAGACTTTCATCAACATGACTTTTTAAACACAGATGGTAGTGAAATAGAGCACCCTAACGAAGTAATAGTTGAGAAGTTTGAAGCCATAACAGGCATTGTTGAGCGTCGTTATGCAGACAGTCATTTAACATCATCAGATTTGGGAGCATTAGCTGCTCAAAAAGCAATAGACGATGCCAATATAGATCCTGAAGAATTAGATTACATAATTGTAGCTCATAACTTTGGAGATGTTATAGCTAATACAATTCAAAGTGATATTTTACCTTGTTTAGCATCAAGAATTAAACACAGTTTACGAATTCAAAACCCAAAATGTGTAGCTTACGATATATTATTTGGATGTCCTGGTTGGGTTGAAGGTGTCATACAAGCACAAGCATTTATTAAAGCTGGAATGGCAAAAAAGTGTCTTGTAATTGGCACTGAAACACTTTCTAGAGTTGTAGATAAACACGATAGAGATTCAATGATATATTCAGATGGTGCAGGTGCAACTGTAGTTGAAGCAACTGAAGAGGAAGGAATGCTAGCTCACGAATCAGCTTCATTTACTTATGACGAAGCTTACTATTTATTCTTTGGAAAATCAAATAATCCAAATTTAGACAAAGACACTCGTTATATTAAAATGCATGGTCGTAAGATTTATGAATTTGCACTAAATAACGTGCCACTTGCTATGAAAGCTTGCTTGGATAAAAGTGGTATTGGTATTAAAGAAGTAAAAAAGATTTTGATTCATCAAGCCAATGAAAAAATGGATGAACAAATAATTAAACGTTTTTACAGACTATACAAAACTCCTACTCCAGAAGGTATTATGCCTATGAGCATACATAAACTAGGAAATAGTTCTGTAGCAACTGTACCTACACTTTTTGATTTGATTAAAAACAATAAATTAGAAAATCATAAACTTAACAAAGGTGATGTCATTATATTTGCAAGTGTTGGTGCAGGAATGCACATTAACGCTATTGTTTATAAATACTAATAATGTACGAAGGAAAGTTTCCTCATAAGCGCTATAAGCTAACACTTGATTTTTTAAATACGCATATTCCCACAAGTTCGAAGATCCTAGACCTTGGTGTTGC
>JABDPN010000145.1 GCA_013042715.1 Flavobacteriaceae bacterium
GAAGGGAGATATTATCTTTGAAGAAGGAGATGCCTTAAATGGAGTTTATTGTGTTAGAAGCGGAATCTGTAAATTAACCAAACTTAGTGCTAATGGTAAAGACCAAATAGTGAAATTAGTTGTTAAAGGTGAATTGTTAGGACAGCGTTCTTTAATTTCTGATGAAAATGCAAACCTAAAGGCTACTGCATTAAACGATATGGAATTATGTTTTATTCCAAAGGCAGAAATTATAGATGACTTAAAAAAGAATCCTAATTTCTCTTTTGATGTTTTAAAAAGTATGGCCAAGGATTTAAAAGATGCCGACGATATTATTGTTAATATGGCTCAAAAATCTGTTAGGCAAAGACTAGCTGAAGTTTTAGTTTCTATTAACGACAGTTTTGGAACCAATCCAGATGGAACGTTAAGCGTTATATTATCACGTGAGGATTTTGCTAGTATTGTAGGTACAGCAACAGAATCTGCCATTAGAGTATTATCTCAATTTAAAAAAGAAGGTTTAATCTCTACTGTTGGTAAGCAAATAAAAATAGAAGACTTAAATGGTCTTAAACATATGGATTAATTCCAAAAAACAATATAAAAAAAGCATTCAAATTGAGTGCTTTTTTTTAATCTAAACTAAAAGATTTTATGTCTTTAAATGGTGATGTTTTTATACTTTCCATTTTAGATTGATACGCTTTCCAGTCATCATCGAAAAATGCATTTGTTTTATTTAGAACATCTTTTACAGCATCTTTAGCATGTTTGACTAAGGTTTTTTCAGTTTCAGTAATTCCATTCTTTCTGGAATATACATAACCAGAAGCTGTTCTGATACGTTGCGAAATATTTATTTCTGGATTTCTGGTGATGCCTTGTCGTTTATCAACTTTACCTAGATATAATCCAATTAAATCGTCAATGGATTTTACCAAATCTTTAGAGTCTTTAATTTCAGCCTTATACTTTGTTTTATCTAAAGTGCTCAAGTTTTTAGTAAATTTCTCTGCTATAGCTTTACTTTCGTTTAATTGTTTAACAGCATCTGATACAGTTTGTGTAATGGTTTCCAATTCTTTAGACATGGCATACACTTCGTCTATTGATTTTTGAGATACATTTAAACGAGGATCACTCTTTACTGTTATAACTTGTTCTGAAGTTTGATCTCCAAAACTTAGAACTACTTTGTAATCTCCAGGTTTTACAGTCACACCACTTGGTTCTCTTTTACTTTTATTTATTCTTCTAGAAGGTCTTTCTACACCTTTTTCTCTTAAAAACCATGTCCATTTATATACTCCGGATTCTTTAGGTGCTTTTTGTTTTAGTGTTCTTATTAATCGTTCGCCATCGTAAACTTGCATCGTTAAAGAATCCCATTTTAATTTAGATTCTTCAATTTCTGAATCTGTGTCAGAATCTTTTTTAGAATTCTTGTCTTTTTTTGTTTTAGAATCTTTTTTGTTTTCTTCAATAGTTACATAATATGAAAGTTGTGCTCCAAACCTTCTGTTTTCTGCGTTATACAATGCATCTGCACCAAAACGCGATCCCGTAGGTTGTTGGTAAGCTGCCTGAATAGCTGTTGGAGGTTTAAAAAATGTTAGTTTAGATGCTAAAACATTTTTGTTTCTTGCAATTGTTCTTAGTGGTCTAATATCATCTAAGACCCAAGCAGCTCGTCCAAAAGTACCAATCACTAAGTCGTGTTCACGTTCTTGAATTACTAAATCTTTTACAGGAACTGTTGGAAATCCTTGAGTCCATTTAGTCCAGTTTTCTCCTGCATCAATAGAGATGTAAAGTCCATCATCTGTTCCTAAGAATAATAGATTTGGTTCTTTTATATCTTCTACAATAGATAATGTGTAACTTTCTACATCATCTTCATCTACAATACGCTTCCAGGTTTTTCCATAATCATTAGTTCTGTAGGCGTAAGGTGTGTAATTAAATCTTCTGTAATCATTAGCAATAAGTAATGCTTCACCTTTATTTTTGTTAGATGCTTTTATTTGTGGAATCCAACTACCTTCTGGTAATCCTTTAATGTTTTTGGTAACATCACTCCAAGTTTCTCCACCATTTAGAGTATAATGTACACGACCATCGTCAGTACTTACCCAAAGCATATCTTTCTCTAATGGAGATGGTTCTATGACTAGAATTGTAC
>JABDPN010000150.1 GCA_013042715.1 Flavobacteriaceae bacterium
ATTGATAATGAGACTGTTCAAGATTTTGTTTATGCCATCGCTAAAGAAGTAAATGCTAGAAGTCAATCTAGAATAATATCAGGTTTACGCAGTTTTTTTGATTATCTGAATTTTGAAGATTACAGAAAAACCAATCCACTGGAATTAATTGAGTCTCCTAAAATTGGAAGAAAACTTCCAGATACACTTTCTACTGAAGAAATTGATTTATTAATTTCTGAAATAGATTTAAGCTCTCCACAAGGCGAACGTAATAGAGCCATCATAGAAACTTTATACAGCTGTGGCTTACGTGTGAGTGAACTCATTAATCTAAAAATATCAGATTTATTTTTTGAAGAAGGATTCATTAAAGTTACTGGAAAAGGTGACAAACAACGTTTTGTTCCCATAGGTAAACAAACTCAGAAATATATTTCTATTTATAAAAATGAGATTAGGAACCATATTCCTACTGTTAACGAATATAGAGACACATTGTTTTTAAATAGGCGTGGCAAACAATTAACTCGTGTTATGATTTTTACTATTGTAAAACAATTAGCAGTAAAAGCAGGAATAAAAAAGAATATTTCTCCTCATACATTTAGACATTCTTTTGCAACACATTTACTAGAAAATGGGGCAGATTTAAGAGCTATACAATTAATGTTAGGTCATGAAAGTATAACCACTACAGAAATCTATATGCATGTTGATAAATCACATTTAAGAGATGTTATAGAAACATTTCATCCAAGAAAATGAAACAATAAAAAAGGCATAGCTAAAAAACTACGCCTTTCATAAAAATTCGATTTCTTATTTTTTATTTAGCAATATTAACTGCTCTGGTTTCTCTAATTACAGTTACTTTTACTTGACCTGGATAAGTCATGTCTGTTTGTATTTTTTGAGAAATTTCGAAAGATAATTGTGATGCTTTATCATCACTTACTTTTTCACTTTCTACTATAACACGTAATTCACGTCCTGCTTGTATAGCATAAGCTTTTTTAACGCCTGTAAATCCAAATGCAATATCCTCAAGATCTTTTAAACGTTGTATGTAACTATCTAAAACTTGACGTCTTGCTCCTGGACGCGCTCCAGATATAGCATCACAAACTTGTACTATTGGAGATAATAATGATGTCATTTCAATTTCATCATGGTGTGCTCCAATAGCATTACAAACTTCTGGTTTCTCACCATGTTTTTCTGCCCATTTCATACCAAGAATGGCATGTGGAGTTTCCATATCAGATTCTGCATCTGGAACTTTACCAATATCGTGTAGCAATCCTGCACGTTTAGCTAATTTAGGATTTAAGCCTAATTCAGCAGCCATAATACCACATAACTTAGCAACTTCTCTCGAGTGCTGTAACAGGTTTTGACCATAAGACGAACGATATTTCATGCGTCCAACAATCTTAATTAATTCTGGGTTTAATCCATGAATTCCAAGATCAATTACAGTACGCTTACCAACTTCAATTATCTCCTGTTCTATTTGTTTTTGAGTTTTCTTAACTACTTCTTCAATTCGTGCTGGATGAATTCTACCATCTGTTACAAGTTTATGTAATGACAATCTTGCAATTTCACGCCTAACAGAATCAAAACAAGATAAAATAATAGCTTCTGGTGTATCGTCAACAATAATCTCAACTCCTGTTGCAGCTTCTATTGCTCGAATATTACGACCTTCTCTACCAATAATTCTACCTTTCATATCATCAGATTCAATATTGAATACAGACACACAATTTTCTACTGCTTCCTCTGTTCCAACACGTTGAATGGTATTAATTATTATTTTTTTAGCATCTTGTTGTGCAGTTAATTTGGCTTCTTCCATTTTATCCTGGATATAAGCCATAGCTTCGTTTTTAGCTTCACCTTTTAAGGATTCTACTAATTGCTCTTTTGCTTCTTCTGCAGATAAACCAGAAATAACTTCTAGTTGTTTTACTTGTCGATTATGAACTTTTTCAAGTTCTTCTTGCTTTTTCTCAAGAAAATTTAACCTGTAATTATAATCCTTAGCTTTTTCTTCTACTTCTGTATTTAGTTTTTTGTTTTTAGCTAATTCAGATGACACTTGAGACTCTTTATCTCTTGTGCGTTTTTCAGCCTCTGCCATTTTCTTGTCACGAGACAGGATTACTTTTTCGTGATCAGATTTTAACTCAATAAACTTCTCTTTAGCCTGAAGTATTTTGTCTTTTTTTATTGATTCACCTTCTTTTTTGGCATCTCTTAGAATTGAATCAGCTTTTCTTTTCGCATTCTTAATTAGCTTTGAAGCATTACTCTTTTCCAGAGTTTTTGCTAAAACAAAACCAATAATTGCTCCTAGAATTAGGCCTCCAACAATCATCAATATTGTGTTTGTGTCCATGTGTGTTTATTTATATATAAAAAAAGCCTACGCTAGTGTGAATTTTGTATAAACTCCTTAAAAACAAGTTTAGGGCTAACAAGCTGATCAAGTATCTGCCCGAGATATTGGAAGAACCAATACTAGCAGCGCGCTTTTACAACTTAAACTCACCCTTTTTAAAGAATTCACGTTGAGTTTATCAAAAAAAAATACTAACGTAGGCAGTAACCTTATTTTATTTAAAAGAACTTAAGATTTTAAATGATTACTTAACAGTTCGTCTAAAGCATAAAGCTTATTTTGAACGTCTTCACTTAAATTATCTTTATCTATAACTTTCTGTTCTACTTGAGATGCAAACTGAAGTGCACACATCGCAAGAACATCTTGTTTATCTCTTACTGAGTAACTTTGCTCAAATTGTTTAATCATTGTATCTATTTTCTGTGCTGCTTTACGTAAACCTTCTTCTTGATTTGGGTTAATCGTCAAAGGATATACTCTATTAGCAATAGATAGCTTTATTTTTAGCTTTTCTGACATTTACAATGTTAGCATTATTTAGACAATTGAGTAATGCACATATCTAAATCTCTAATTAATGCATTTATTTTAAGCTTCGTTTCTCTTTTATTATCGTCACTGCCTAGTAATGAATTTGTAAACTTTAAGTTTTCGTATTTCTCTTCCCAAGTAGAAATTAACTCATCTTGTTTAAGGTTTATACTTTGAGACTTTGCTAATTCTTCACTTAATTTAGCATTAGTTTGTTGCAAAACTTCTAATTTGTGCAACAACTTGCTAATTTTATCCTCTAAAGAATTTACAATAGTTTCAATTTTACTCATTTACAAATTTCAATACTATATCCACAAAGTTAACATACCATTATTTAAATAGCAATTGTTTTATACTAAATTTTAAAAACACCTCGTTTTAAAGGCATTCAAAGATATTAGTCCAGTGTTTGCTTTAGAGTTTGTATATTAAAATCAAATTAATAAATTAGCATGATTAACTTATTTATGCGTCAATTATTTTATTTATTTTTTATTGTTATACTGCATGTATCACATGCTCAAAACCCTTATCCTCAAGACTATTTTAGAGCACCGTTAGATATTCCTTTAGTGCTTTCAGGTACCTTTGGAGAATTGCGTTCTAATCATTTTCATTCTGGTTTAGATATCAAAACACAACAACGAGAAGGTTTAAAAGTTTATTCTGCTGCAGAAGGTTATGTTAGTAGAATAAAAATATCACATTATGGTTATGGTAAAGCATTGTATATAACTCATCCTAATGGTTATACAACGGTTTATGGACACTTACAAAAGTTTTCCAAAAAGATTGAAGACTATTTAAAAAAACAACAATACGATAAAGAAACCTATGAAATTGAATTATTCCCATCTTCTAATGTATTAAAAATTAACACAAACGAAATTGTTGCCTTTAGTGGAAATACAGGAGGTTCTGGTGGTCCACATTTACATTTTGAAATTCGTGACAAAAAGGAACGTCCGATGAATCCTATGCTTTTTGGTGTTAATATAAAAGATTCTCGAAAACCTTTGGTTCTTGGTGTTTTTGCTTATCCTATTGGAAAATATTCTCATGTAAATCATACAAATAATAGAGTAAAATTAAGACTTATACCAAAACAAAATGGTGTTTTTGAAGTTGAAAACATAAAAGCCTGTGGTAAAATTGGTTTTGGAATTGTTACTTATGACCAACAAGATATGGCAGCCAATAAAAATGG
>JABDPN010000151.1 GCA_013042715.1 Flavobacteriaceae bacterium
AAAGGTTAATAGATTCACAAATATTAGTTCTTTTCTTTTTTGTCAGGAACAGGATCGTAGCCACTTCCTCCCCAAGGATGACAACTGAATATTCTCTTTATTGCTAATTTTCCACCATAAAACAAACCGTGTTTTTTAAGAGCCTCAATAGTATAATGAGAACATGTTGGTGCATATCTGCATGTTGCAGGAGTTAAAGGTGAAATTACAGTTTGATAAACTCTAACTAAAAAAACAAAAGGAAATATTAATACTTTTTTAAGCATAGTTAGTTGGTAGAAAATGTCGTACCATCTTTCCCATCTTTTAACTGAATACCAATAGCAGCCAATTGATCTCTAATTTGATCTGATAAAGCAAAATCTTTATTAGCTCTTGCTTCAGCTCTAAGGTTAATTAAAACGTCCACTACATCAGAAAGTTTATCTCCAGAATCATTACTTGAACTCGATAAATTTCTTAAACCTAAAATATCGAAAGTAAACTCATGTATGGTTTTACGCAACAAACTTAAACCTTCTTGAGAAACCATAGATTTACCATCTTTAACTTGATTTATAAACTTAACAGCATTAAACAGTTCTGCAATAAGAATTGGTGAATTAAAATCATCGTTCATGGCATTATAACACTTTGTTCTCCAGTTTGTAATATCTAAACCTTCAGTTGTATTTGAAACTGTGAGTTTTTCTATAAGGTTAATAGCATCCATAAGTTTGTAGAATCCTTTTTCTGAAGCTTCTAAGGCTGTACTGCTAAAATCCAGAATACTTCTATAATGCGCCTGAAGCATAAAGAAACGAACAACACTAGGTGCAAAAGCCTTACTTAAAACATCATTTTCTCCAGAAAACATTTCGTTTGGTAAAATATAATTTCCAGTAGATTTTGCCATTTTTTGACCATTAAGAGTCAACATATTGGCGTGCATCCAATAATTTACTGGAGTTTGTTCACATGATGCTTCAGACTGAGCAATTTCACATTCGTGATGTGGAAATTTTAAATCCATTCCACCGCCATGTATATCAAAATGCTTACCTAAATATTTAGTGCTCATTGCTGTACATTCTAGATGCCAACCTGGAAAACCATCACTCCAAGGTGAAGGCCAACGCATGATGTGTTGCGGTTCTGCTTTTTTCCAAAGTGCAAAATCTTGTGGATTTTTTTTGTCAGTCTGACCATCTAAAGTTCTGGTATTATGTATTAAATCTTCAATCTTTCTACCACTTAATTTACCGTAATGGTTTGTTTCGTTGTATTTTAATACATCAAAATAAACTGAGCCATTAACCTCATAAGCTAAACCTTTATCCAGAATGGTTTTTATTATTTCGATTTGTTCAATAATATGTCCAGTTGCAGTTGGTTCAATGCTTGGAGGTAAAAGATTAAACTTATTTAAAATATCATGGAAATCTACTGTATACATTTGTACAACTTCCATTGGCTCTATTTTATCTAATCGAGCTTTTTTAGCAATTCTATCTTCACCTTCGTCTGCATCGTTTTCAAGATGTCCTGCATCTGTAATATTTCTAACATAACGTACTTTGTAACCTAGATGCCTCAAGTATCTATAAATTAGATCGAAAGACGTAAAAGTTCTTACATTACCAAGATGAACATTACTATAAACCGTTGGACCACATACATACATACCAACATAACCTTGGTTAATAGGTTTAAAAAGTTCTTTTTTCTTAGTTAAAGAATTATAAATCTTTAATTCGCCTTGTAATGATGAAATTGCCATTTTAGACCTTTAAGTTTTTATGTTGAATGGTAAAAAAATATTAGAATTTTGTGTCTAGTTTTATATAATCTAGAAATTCTCGTTTTGTTTCTTTTTCTTTAAATTTCCCTCCAAATTCACTAGTAACTGTGCTACTTTCTATGTCTCTAATTCCTCTTGAGTTAACGCATAAATGTTTTGCGTCAATAACGCATGCAACATCTTCTGTTTTTAATATTTTTTGAAGTTCTTCTACTATTTGTATAGTAAGTCTCTCTTGTACTTGTGGTCTCTTTGCAAAATAATCTACTATTCTATTCATTTTAGATAAACCTACAACAGTTCCAGTAGAAATATACGCAACATGAGCTTTACCTACTATTGGTAATAAATGATGTTCGCAAGTAGAGTAAACAGTAATATTTTTCTCTACTAGCATTTCTCCATATTTGTATTTATTAACAAAAGTTGACGCTTTAGGTTTTATTTCTGGATCAAGACCAGAGAAAATTTCATTTATAAACATTTTAGCGACTCTACTAGGAGTGCCTTGTAAACTGTCGTCTGTTAGGTCAAGACCAAGAGTCTCCATGATGTGTCTTACATCATCTTTAATAATTTCAATTTTTTCTTCGTTAGAAAGTTTAAACGCATCTTTTCTTAATGGTGTTTCACTAGAAGTACCTACGTGATTATCACCAATAGATTCAATGTTTTCTATGTCTTTTTCAAATTTCATTTCCCTTCAAATTAAAGCGAGCACAAAGATAAGCAATTCCTATATTATTGCTAATTTAGGAGTTTTTATTTTAAGATTGTTTTATAATAAATACATATTAACAGTATTTCATCGATAAAAACATTATGGTTGTTTAAAATTTTCTTATTTTTCGAACGCGACTATTAACATTAAAAAAACCTTATGCCAAGGATATTTAATTTTCTACTTTTTGTCGTGCTTTTAAGTGTTTCTTTACAAACCAATGCACAACAAAAAAATATATCAGAAATTAAGCATATTAATTACAGCAAAAATGTAACTAAACCTCTTACTAATGCAGAATTAGCCATGATTAATGAAGTTTATGGAGACCAAACGGAAGAGTATGTACTTAAAAACTCAAATTTTCTTAAAAACATAAAGAATATTCTCAGAAATAGAGTTGAAATTATGGAACTAAAAAACAAAGATTTAAGTAGTTTTAAAACTTTATCAAGTGTGTCATTAATTAAAGCATTTAACAAAAAATTATTAAGGGATAATGTTTTTAATCCTAGGACGTTTAATCCTTTAAAATACGATTTCAACTTTAATTCACGAGATTTAATTAAATATTACAGAGTAGATAATACCAATTATTTAATTGTAATTCATTCACAATATCAATAATTATAATGATTACGAATATTAAAAATACTTCCCTGTTACTATTTCTACTTAATTCCTTTTTTGTTTTTAGTCAGAATTTTAATATTACCGATGGACAAACCATAAACACATGCACTGGAAATTTTTACGATAGTGGCGGAGCAGGAGGTAACTATACAAATGGAGAAACGATAACATATACTATATGTCCTAATAATGCATCAGCAAGTGAAGTAATTCAAGTAAATTTCACTGCATTTTCAACCCAAGGAGGTGGAGCAGATTTTTTAACAATTTATGATGGTGATTCCACTGCTGGTAGTTTACTTGGTGTATTTGACGGTTCAAATAGTCCTGGAACCGTAAATGCAACAACTGCATCTGGATGTTTAACTTTTGAATGGGTAAGTAATGGAGCAGTTGCATTTCCTGGTTGGGAAGCAGAGATACTTTGCTTTCAACCATGCCAAACAATTACTGCTGTATTAGATAGTACAGTACCAGATTCTTCTGTAACAGGAAGTATAGAAGCAGATGTTAATGATGTTATTACCTTTAATGGAAGTGGAACATTTTCAAGTTCTGGAGTAGGAGCAACATATACTTGGGATATGGGAGATGGTACTATTTTAACAGGACAATCTGTAACACATGCATACACAACTGCTGGGATATACGTAGTTACGCTAACTATTACAGATACAAATCCTTCCGGATGTTCCAGCACCAATGATATTGGTTTAACAGCCATAGTTGGAGCTACAACTCCAGGAAACCCTTATGTAAGTGCAGGAGACGATGCTGTTGCGGATTGTACGACAGGATGTGTAGATTTAGACGCAGAATTTTTAGATATTGGTGAAACAACTACTTATACTATTTCTCAAATACCATTCGTTCCACCATTTCCTTTTAATGGATTGACTAACTCGATTAATACTAATATTGATGATGCTTGGTCACCAGTTAATGCATTACCATTTAATTTATGTTTTTTTGGAGATATTGAAACACAATTCCAAGTAGGTTCAAATGGTGTTGTAAGATTTGATGTAAATACTGCAGATACTGGATCAGGTAGTAATGCTTATGGATTAAACACTGGTGATGTTTTACCTAATAACATAAACCCAACATTAGCTGAAGCAAATGTATTTTTACCTGGTCATGACATTGACCCTTCAGTTAATTCCACTAATGAAATAAGATGGGAAATTATTGGTGCTCCTCCTAATCGAGTTTTAGCAGTATCATATTATCAGGTTCCAATGTATAGCTCAACATGTAATAATTTATTAGCTACGCATATGGTAGTATTTTATGAAACAACAAATGTTATTGATATTTACATAAAAGACAAGCCTGTTTGCACATCATGGAATAGTGGTTTAGCAGTTGTTGGTATTCAAAATGATGCAGGAACAACTGCTTATGTCCCACCCGGAAGAAATACTTCGCAATGGACAACTACAGACGAAGCATGGCGTTTTACACCTTCTGGTTCAAGTGTAGTGGATTTTGAGTGGTTAGATAATACGGGAACTGTTATATCAACAAATGCAGTGCATACGGTTTGTCCAACTGCTAATGAAACCTATACCGCTAGAGTGACGTATACCAATTGTGATGGTGTTGTTACAATTGTAGAAGATGAAGTGATAGTAACTGTTCAAGCTGAAGATCCTTCATTTACATTAAATCCATCATGCGATGGTGCTACATCAACCATAACTGGAGTCATTGGAGGAACATTTGTTTTTAATCCAGTTCCAACAGATGGTGCATCATTAGATAGTTCTACTGGTGAAATCACTAATGGCGTACCTGGAACAACGTATACAGTTGAGTATACTACTCCAGGAACAACTCCAGATTCATGTCCTGCAACTTCTACAGAAAGTGTTACGGTTTTAACAGCTCCAGATGCTTCATTTTCAATGACACCTACTTGTGATGGAGGAACTGCAGCCATCATTGGAGTTGCTGGAGGTACATTTACATTTAATCCACTACCATCGGATGGCGCAACTATTGATGCATCCACAGGAACAGTAACTGGAGGAACTTTTGGAGCAACTTATACTATAGAATATTCAACTTCAGGTTCTTGTGCTGCTTCAAGTACAGAAAATGTTACAGTTCTTACTCAAGACGATCCAAGTTTTACAATGTCAGCAACTTGTGATGGTGGTACTGCAACTGTTACTGGTCTTTCAGGAGGAACCTTTACATTTAATCCTACTCCAACAGATGGCACCGTTATTGATGCTTCAACAGGAACAGTTACTGGAGGAACTACTGGAACATTATATACTATAGAATACACGACTAGTGGACCTTGTCCAGCAACAAGTTTACAAGATGTTATAGTTACAGATGTTGATGACCCATCATTTTCTTTAACAGCAACTTGTGATGGAGGAACTGCATCAATTTCTGGTACAACAGGAGGAGCATTTGCTTTTAATCCAACTCCAACAGATGGTGCAACAATAGATACCTTAACAGGAACAATTACCAATGGTGTTTCAGGTGCTACTTATACAATAGAATATGCAACTACAGGAATATGTGCTGCAAGTAGCACAGAAACTGTAACAGTTTTAGATAATGAAGATCCAAGTTTTAATATTACAGAAACATGTGATGGAGGTACAGTTTCTATTACAGGAGATTCAGGAGGAACATTTGCATTTAATTTAGCACCAACAGATGGTGCAGTTATTGACTTATCAACTGGAGAAGTAACAAATGGTGTATCAGGAACAACTTATACAATTGAATATACAACAGGAGGACCTTGTCCTGAGACAAATGTGCAGAGTTTTACTGTTTTAGATGAAGATGATCCTTCATTTACTATCACACCAACATGTGATGGTGGAACTGCAACAATTTCTGGTACAACAGGAGGTATATATGCATTTAATCCAACTCCAACTGATGGAGCTGTTATTGATTCAGTAAATGGAACAATTTCTGGAGCTACTCCTGCTGTAAGTTATTCTGTTGAATATACTACTTCAGGCGTTTGTGTAGCATCAAGTATTCAAACATTTTCAGTATTACTTGCAGATGATTCTAGTTTCACAATAACACCAACATGTGATGGTGGAACAGCGACCATTACAGGAGATACAGGAGGAACATTTTCATTCAATCCAGCACCAACAGATGGAGCTATTATCAAC
>JABDPN010000152.1 GCA_013042715.1 Flavobacteriaceae bacterium
GGTATGCATCTTGATGTAGGAAGACATATGTACTCTGTACAATTCATCAAAAAATATATTGCTGCTTTAGCAATGCTTAAACTAAATACCTTTCATTGGCATTTAACGGAAGATCAAGGATGGCGTATTGAAATAAAAAAATATCCAAAACTTCAAGAAATTGCTGCTTTCCGAAACGAAACACTACTTGGACATTTCAGTGACCAACCACATCAGTTTGATGGTAAACGTTACGGAGGATATTATACTCAAGAAGAAATTAAAGATATTATTGCCTTCGCAAAAGAAAGACATGTTACTGTAATTCCAGAAATAGAATTACCTGGACATTCTCAGGCTGCAATTGCTGCTTATCCTGAATTAGGGTGTACAGGAGAACAAGTTGAAGTAGCTACAAAATGGGGCGTTTTTGAAGATATTTATTGCCCTAAAGAAGAAACGTTTACTTTTTTAGAAGATGTTTTGGATGAAGTATTAGCATTGTTCCCTAGTGAGTATATTCATATTGGTGGTGATGAAGCACCTAAAACTAGATGGAAAAATTGCAACCATTGTCAAGCGCTTATTAAAATAGAAGGCTTTAAAGATGAACACGAATTGCAAAGTTATTTTATTTCTAGAATTGAAACTTATTTAAATGGCAAGGGCAGAAAAATTATTGGCTGGGACGAAATTCTAGAAGGTGGTTTAGCTCCTAATGCTACTGTGATGTCTTGGCGAGGAATAAATGGTGCTATTGAGGCTGTTAAACAAAAACATGATGTAATAATGACACCTACATCGCATTGTTATTTTGATTATTATCAAAGCGAAAATGACAACGAACCTATTGCCATTGGTGGATTTTTACCATTAGAAAAAGTATATAGTTTTAATCCAATTCCTAATGAACTTAATGAAGAAGAAGCAAAATATGTGTTAGGTGCGCAAGGGAATATCTGGACAGAATACATGAAAACTTCGGAACATGTAGAGTATATGTCGTTTCCACGAATACTAGCTATGAGTGAGGTTGTGTGGTCTAAAAAAGACAATAAACGCTATCCTGATTTTGTAAAACGCGTTGAGTACTTTCATAAACGATTGGATGCGTTGGAGATTAACTATGCCAACCATTTATATGAAATTGAAGGTGAACTAATTTCAAACGACAAAGGATTAAGTTATCAACTACAAAGCTTAACAGAAGGAAAAACCATTAGATATACGTTAGATGGTTCAAGGCCAACAATAAATTCAGAAATCTATAATAATCCAATTCCTATTACTGCAAGCACTACAATAAAGGCTTTCATATTTAATTCTGATAAAAAATTAGGCAATATTTTTTCTCAAAACATTAATTTACATAAAGCCGTTGGAAAAACGATTACCATTAATAAAGAAGCACACAAATCCTATACTGGAAATGGAGCAAAAGGCTTGGTTAATGGTATTTCAGGAAGCGATTCTCGTTATGGAGACAAAGAATGGTTAGGCTTTTGGGGAGAAGATATTGAAATCACTATTGATTTAGGTAAAGAAACTAATATTAACTCGATTGAAACCAGGTTTCATAATGGACAAGGACAATGGATTTATGCTCCTAAAGGTATTAAGATAACTTTTGACAATAAAGATTGGGACTATGAATTCAAAAATTCTGACAACATATTGTATAATGTAAAATACAAAACTGTTTCTTCGACAAGATATATCAAATTGAATATACCAAACTACGGAACCATCCAAGAAGGCAAGCAAGGTGCTGGCAATAAAGCATGGACTTTTATTGATGAAATTATTATAAACTAAGATGCTTCTAGAAATCTGTGCCAATTCATATCAATCTGCCATAAATGCTCAAGAGGCTGGAGCACATCGTATTGAGTTATGCCAAGAATTAGCAGTAGGAGGCGTTACTCCTAGTTATGGTTTTTTAAAACAAGTTGTAGATACATTATCAATTCCAGTGTTTGTTTTAATAAGACCACGAAGCGATAATTTTATTTATTCAGCGGAAGAATTTGATATTATGAAACACGACATCCAATTGTGTAAAAATTTGGGCTTCACAGGCATCGTTTCAGGTGTTTTAAATAAAGATAACACCATAGACATCGAAAGAACAAAAGAATTGGTTAAACTTTCAAGACCTTTAGCATTTACGTTTCATCGTGCGTTTGATTGTGTTGAAAATCCATCAAAAGCGTTAGTACAATTAATCGATTTAGGTATAGATAGAGTATTAACTTCAGGACTAGCAACCTCAGCCAAAAAAGGCGTAAATGTATTAAAACAATTGCATGAACAAGCCAACGAAAGAATAATTATTCTAGCTGGAGGAGGTATCAATTCAGACAATGCTAAATTGTTTAAAGATGTTGGTTTAAACGAAATTCATACCTCTGCTTCATCAACAATAAAAAGTGATGATTCCTTATTTTCAGTACCAATAACTTTTTCTGATACAGAAAAAATCAAAGCCATTTTAAATGCGATATAGTTTTTTACTTTTAATACTTATATGCTTTAGCTGCAACACGAAACATAATGTACCTAAAACTATAGAGTTACATAATAATTGGGAATTCAAAAAAATAACTGACTCTATTTGGAGTCCAGCTTCTATACCAGGAAATGTGCATTCTGATTTGTTGGAAAACAACCTCATTGAAAATCCTTTTATTGGAAATAACGAACACAATTTACAATGGATATCAGAAACTGATTGGGAATATAAAACCTCTTTTTCTTTAGATAAAAGCACACTTCAAAAAAAACACGTTGAACTCAATTTTGAAGGCTTAGACACTTATGCGTCTGTTTACTTAAATGATAGCTTGATTTTAAAAACAAATAATGCGTTTCGTGAGTTTCAAGTAGATGTAAAACCCTTATTAAAATTGGAAAATGTATTACGAATATTATTCGAAAATTCCACAAAGTATGAAGAACAAGAGAAATCTAAATTAAACTATACACTTCCTGAAGGTAATCGCATTTTTACAAGAAAAGCTCAGTTTCAATACGGTTGGGATTGGGGACCAAAATTAAATATATTAGGTATTTGGCGACCAATAACTTTAAAAGCTTGGGATGACTTTAAAATTGAAAATATCTACATAAAACAACAAGACCTTACAGAGTCTATTGCTAAACTTCAAGTTCAAATTCAAAACAAAACTCAACTTGACAAAGGGTTAGTTTACAATGTTTATTTAGATGATTATTTGGTGATTCAACATTCAGAAAATAACAACCAAAAATCAGAAATCAATTTTGAAATCAATAATCCAAAACGTTGGTGGCCTCATAATTTAGGTGAACCCTATTTATATGATATCAAAGTGGTTGTTAGAAAAGGTAAAACCATTTTAGATAGTGTTTCAGTTAAAAAAGGATTACGAACCATTGAACTGGTTACAGAAAAAGACAGCATAGGAGAGTCTTTTTATTTTAAAGTTAATAATGTACCTGTCTATGCAAAAGGTGCGAATTACATTCCGCAAAACAGTATGCAAAATAAAGTGACTGATGCGCATTACGAAAAACTGATTGATGATGCTTTAGCTGCCAATATGAACATGTTGCGAGTTTGGGGAGGAGGCATTTATGAAAACGATATTTTTTACGATTTATGTGATGAAAAAGGGATTCTCGTTTGGCAAGATTTTATGTTTGCTTGTGCCATGTATCCAGGAGATGATGACTATTTAAATAATGTAAAACAAGAAGCCATTGATAATGTAAAACGTTTGCGTAATCATGCAAGTATTGCCTTGTGGTGTGGTAATAATGAGAATAGCGAAGGTTGGTATCGTTGGGGTTGGCAAGAAGGACGTTCAGATTCTGAAAAAGAAGAAATTTGGAGTAACTACTTAAAAATGTTCGATTCTATTTTACCAAATACTGTTACGAGCTTGACAGATATAGATTATTGGGAATCTTCACCAAAGTATGGTCGTGGTAATCCAAAATTCGAGTTTGAAGGTGATGCGCACGATTGGTGGATTTGGCATGATGCCTATCCTTTTGAGCATTTAGAGAAGCGAGTTCCAAGGTTTATGAGTGAGTTTGGAATGCAATCGTTTCCAAGTTATGAGGTAATTAACTACCTCAATCAAACTGATTCTTTGGAGATAACCTCTGAAGGATTTAAAAATCACCAAAAACATCATAAAGGATTTGTATTGATTGATAAATATATGCAACGTAATTTCCCTGTCCCTAACAATGCAGGAGACTATGTATATATAAGTCAATTATTACAAGCATACGGAATCACTAAAGGTATAGAAGCACATCGCAGGGCTAGACCAAAAAATATGGGAACAATCTATTGGCAACTTAATGATTGTTGGCCAGCTGTATCATGGTCAAGTATAGATTATTTTGGTAATTGGAAAGCTTTACATTATAAGGCTAAAAAAAGTTTTGAAAACCTTTTAATCTCATCAAGAGTAGAAAATAACATACTTAAAATTTATGCAGTAAATGATAATCTTAATAACATTAAACTAAACTTAAATTTAGATCTTTTAGATTTTAATGGATATAAAATTTGGTCTGATAATGTTAAAGATAGTGCTATTGCAAATTCTTGCAATTTAATCTTCACTATTAATTTAGATGATATTAATTTTGATAAAAAAGCAACAGTATTAAAAATTACTTCAGATAGCAATCAATGGTTAAAATATTTTTCAAAACCAAAAGATTTGAGGCTTCAAAGAAAAAACATTGAAACAAACATTATTAAAATTCCTACAGGCTTTAAAATAAATTTAACTTCTTCTACCCTCCAAAAGAATATATTTTTATATACAGATGTAAAAGGCTTTTTTACTGATAACTATTTTGATCTATTACCTAATGAAACAAAAATTTTAGAATTTAAGTCAAAGTCTAAAACCCTGAATGATTTAAAGATTAAGACTTTAAATATGATAATGTTTTAAATTTTATCAATATTTAACCATTTTGGGATTGGTAATGGTTTAAAATTCTTCATTTTATTATATAATTCATCAAATGAAGAATCAATCAATACAGCATCCAAATTAGCTTGTTTTAAAAATCCATTTTTTACCATCTTTTTAGACATTGATAATAAATCATCGTAAAATCCATTTATATTTAAAATGCCTATTGGTTTTGCATGTAGACCTAATTGTCCCCAAGTTGTGATTTCAAAAAACTCATCTAAAGTTCCAAAACCTCCTGGTAGAATAATAAAACCATCACTTTTGTCGTAAATATTTACCTTTCTTTCATGCATGGTTTTTGTAATAATAAGTTCTGTTAAATTTGGATGTGCAATCTCTCTACTAGTTAAAAATTCTGGAATTACACCAATGGCTTTACCTTTGTTGCTTAACACACTATTCGCTACAGCTTTCATAATTCCCAAATTAGCTCCACCATAAACTAATGTTATGCCTCGCTTAGCAAATTCTAACCCTAAATTACTAGCTATTTTTATAATTTCGTCATCATTTCCTTCACTGCTACCACAAAATACAGCAATTTTTTTCATGCTTTCTTAGTTGCTTTTATCATTCTGTCTTTTCCAAATAAATCTTGCTTTAAATCTATATTTTCAAACTCAAACTTCTGTAAGAGCTTTATCATTTCATTGCCAAGATACTCATTGATTTCAAAAAATAACATGCCATTTTTATTTAAATTATTAACAGAAAGCTGAACAATTGCCTTATAAAATTGAAGTGCATCATCATCGTCTACAAAAAGTGCAATATGTGGTTCGTTTTCTAACACATTAGGCTTCATTTCTGTTTTTTCAGACTGTCTTACATAAGGTGGATTTGAAACAATAATGTCAAATCTGTCTTGAGAATCTAAGAAGTAATTAGGAATTGAGAGAATATTTTTATGCATGAATTCAACATCAACATCATTTTGTTTTGCATTTTCTTGAGCAACTTTTAAAGCTTTAGAACTAATGTCTAGCGCTAAAACTTTAGCATTTGGTAAATGCTTCGCCAAAGAAATGGCAATACAACCACTACCTGTACCTATATCTAATATTCTAATTTTATCTTTTGAAATGCTAGCTTTGATAATCCAATCAACTAACTCTTCGGTTTCTGGTCTTGGAATTAAAACTGAGTCGTTTACTTTAAATTTTAGTCCATAAAACTCTGTTTGTCCTAATATATATTGAATGGGTTGATATACTTTTAAACGATCTATTGCAGTTTGGAATTTATCATACTTTTTGCCTGAAACCACTTGATATAAATTTAATGCAATATTAATTTGATTTAATTTTAAAATATGTTCAGAAAGTATATGAAAAAACGAAGATATCTCGGTATCTGGATAATATCCTAACAACTCTGAATTAAAATATGTTCGTAACGTTTTTAATATCATTATAAGTCTTTTGTCATCCAAACACCACAAGAATAGTGTCCAGTATTTCCCAAAGGTTTATCTAGGTGTTTAAACCCATATTTTTTGTAGATATGTATTGCTGTTTTCAAAACTGAAGCTGATTCTAGATAACATTTTTTGTAACCTAATTCTTTGGCTGTTTGTAAACATTTTTCAAATATAATCTTTCCATAACCTTTACCTCTTATTATAGGAGAAAAGTACATTTTTTGTATTTCACACACTTCATTTTTAAATTCTTTAAGCTGCTTCACTCCAGCACCTCCAAGTACTTCGCCATTAACTTCAATAACAAAATAGATTTCATTTTCGCCTTGATAAGATTCGAACATTTTAGAGGTCTCAATATCTTCAAAAGCAGTTCCTTTTAATGGCAAACCTACTTCAATAAAAGTGTCCTTTATAACTTTTTCTATTTGCTTGTTATCTTTTAATTGAATTTCTCTAATAAGCATATTGCTCTTAACAATTTTTAAATCTTATTTTTGCTTTGTGAATATACATTAAATTGAAAAAAATCTCGATGAAGAAACTTATAATCTTATCAACAATACTACTCACGTTTTTTAGCTGTAAAGTAAAAGAAAAACCAGAGTTTTTAAGAGTAGACAATATAAAAGTAATCGAAAATAATAATAATAATTTAATACTAGCTGCTGATGCTTATTTTTTAAATCCTAACGATATTGGAGGCGAATTAAAATCGGATGGCATAAATGTTTTAATCAACGATAACCAAATGACAACAGTTTCTTCTGAATCTTTTATAGTTCCAGCAAAAGAAGAATTTAGTATTCCATTAAAAGCAGAAATTCCGTTAGATAGTATTTTTAGCAATAAGAATATAAGTGGTTTAATAGGAAGTTTGTTTAGTCAAAAGGTAAAAGTGCAGTATGTTGGTGATATTAAATACAAAGCATTAGGATTCTCTTACACATACCAAATAGATAAAACCGAAAACGTTAAAATTAAACTATAATCATCCACGAAACTTACATAAAGCGTTGTATTGAAATTGCTAAAAACGGATTAGGCACTACTGCTCCAAACCCAATGGTTGGATGTGTTATTGTTGTTGATAATAAAATTATTGCTGAAGGCTATACAAGCCCTTATGGTGGCAATCATGCAGAAGTAAATGCTTTAAAAGCAATAAAAGACAAATCGCTTCTAGAAAAAGCTACCTTATATGTAACGTTAGAACCTTGCTCACATTATGGCAAAACACCTCCTTGTAGCGATCTAATTATTGCTCACAAAATCCCAAATATAGTTATTGGTTGTATTGATGATAATCCTGAAGTAGCAGGAAAAGGCATCAAAAAATTAATGGATTCTGGTTGCAATGTAACTGTAGGTGTTTTGGAAGCTGAATGTAAGGAACATCACAAACGGTTTTTTAGATTTCACAATAAGAAAAGACCTTATATTATTTTAAAATGGGCTGAAACTCAAGATGGTTTTATTGCTCCTTTAATAAAAGAAAAGAAAGAACCCTTTTGGATTACAAATGAATATTCTAGACAGTTGGTTCATAAATGGCGAACCAAAGAACAAGCCATATTAGTAGGAACTAATACTGTTGTAGAAGATAATCCAAGTTTAACTTCTAGAGTCTATAATGGAAAAAATCCAATAAGGATTGTTATTGATAAAAATAAAATACTTGATAAGTCACTTCAAATATTTGATAACGCTTCAAAAACAATTGTTATTAATAAACACAATACCAATTTTAATAAACCTCTAGCCCAACAAATCTGTAATCTATTATATCAAGAAAACATAAATTCGGTTATTATTGAAGGTGGAACAAAAACCCTTCAAACGTTTATAGATGAAAATCTTTGGGACGAAGCAAGAGTTTTTATTGGAAATACATCATTTAAAAAAGGTATTAAAGCTCCAATTTTCAATAATAAACAAACCGAAGAATACATAATTAAAAAAGACCTACTTAAACTTTATACTAATGATTAAATCCATAATATTTGATTTTGGTGATGTATTTCTAGATTTAGACAAATCTGGAGCGATGCAAAATGCATTAGATATTTTTGGAATTGAGGCACTTACAGATGAAATGATTGCTGTAAACTGCTTATATGAACAAGGATTAATCTCAACATCAGAATTTATAGACTTTTATTGCGATTATTTTTCTCATATTTCAAGTCAGGATTTAATTGATATATGGAATTATGTTTTAAAAGAGTTTCCAAAACATAGATTAGAGTTTATAAAACAACTCTATAAGCAGAATAAATACAAGCTTATTTTATTGAGCAACACTAACGAGCTTCATATAGATTGGGTTATCAAGAATGTTTCATTTTATGAAGAATTCAAATACAACTTCTCTAAGTTCTACTTATCGCACGAAATTGGCTTGAGAAAACCTGATTCTGATATTTTTGAGTTTGTTTTAAATGAAAACAAAATTAAAGCAGAAGAATGTTTCTTTATAGACGATACAAAAGAAAATACTGATGCAGCAAAACTATTAGGAATTCATACTTGGAATATTGATGAAACAAAAGAAGATGTTGTAGATCTATTCAAAATTAAAAAACATTTATTTTGATTTATTTACTCCTTAGTATACTTGCATCTACTATTATAATAGTTTTATTTAAATTCTTTGAACGATTTAAAGTCAATACGCTTCAAGCCATTGTGTTTAATTATTATTCAGCATTTTTATGTGGTGTTTTACTATACAATGCTCCAATTGATATTAGTCACATCACAACTAGTGTATGGTTTTATGGAGCCATAGCATTAGGCTTTCTATTTATTTTAATATTCAATCTTATGGCTTTAACTGCACAACGTAACGGACTTTCTGTTGCTTCTGTTGCAGCTAAAATGAGTGTGGTTATTCCTATTATTTTTGGCATTATGGTTTATAAAGAACAAGCAGGATTTCAAAAAATTATTGGAATTCTATTAGCACTTGTTGCTGTTTATCTTACAGCGGTAAAACCAAACTCTAAGTTCAATTTAAAAAGTGGGTTACTCTTACCTTTTGCAGTATTTTTAGGTTCTGGAGTTATAGATACATCAGTTAAATATATTGAGACAACATATTTGGCTGAAAATGGTATTCCAATATTTTCTGCAACCATTTTTGGATGTGCTGCAATTATTGGTTCATTAATTTTAATGATTAAAGCATTCAACAACACCTTTAAATTTTGTGCTAAAAGTCTTTTAGGTGGCCTAGTTTTGGGAATTGTAAATTATGGATCCATTTATTATCTACTCAAAGCTTTGCAATATGAAGGTTTAGAGAGTTCATCTATTTTTACAGTAAATAATGTCGCTATAGTTATGCTATCTACTATAGTTGGTTTGGTCTTATTCAAAGAACATATTTTTAAAAAGAATTGGATAGGAATTGCTTTTGCAATCATTTCAATATTATTAGTAACACTAGCTTAAATGGAATCTTTAGATACATACAAAACTATTTCTAGTCCATCTCAAGTAGTATTATTTAAGGATAAGAACAGTAAGTTCTTTGGTTTTGCATTTCCAGTAAATAATGTAGACGAAATAAAAAACCATTTAAACGAATTAAAAAAACAACACTATAATGCTAGGCATTGGTGTTATGCTTATCAATTAGGAACAGAAACAATCCGTTACAGAGCTAATGATGATGGCGAACCCAATAATTCTGCTGGAATGCCAATTTATGGACAAATACAATCTTTTGATGTTACTAATGTGCTAATTGTTGTTGTAAGGTACTTTGGTGGTGTAAAATTAGGTGTTGGTGGTTTAATTAATGCCTATAGAACTTCAGCACAAATGGCTTTAGAGCAAGCTACAATAATTGAGAAAACTATAAACGTAAATTACAATATCACTTTTGAATATAAAAACATGAATAAAGTGATGCGAATTATTAAAGAAAAACAACTAAATATTGTAAAACAAACCTTAGAATTAGATTGTAACATTATAATTGCTGTAAAAAAAAGTAATTCGGAAGCTATTTTCGAGGTTTTTAATCAACTTTTCGAAGTTAAAATCAAAAAAGTCAACGATTAATCGTGCAGTTTGTCTAATATATATTTTGGACATCGTGTTGGGCGCATGGTATTTTTGCTTACAAAAACTAAAATTGTATTTCCAGTAGATAATAATTCTCCATTTTCATTAGTTAATTCATAATCAAACTCAATAGTAGCAGTTGGTGTTTTTTTGAGTTGAGTTTTCACATTAATTACCTCATCGTAAACAGCTGATTTTTTGAAATTAAGAGCTAATGAAACTACTGGAAGCATAATACCTTCGTCTTCCATTTTCTGATACGAAATTCCAAGACTCCTCAACCATTCAATTCTACCAATCTCTAAATATTGCGCATAGTTTCCATGGTAAACAACACCCATTTGGTCTGTTTCACCATATCTAACTCGTATTTTTGTTGTGTGGAATAGCTCCAAAAAAATATGATTTTTTTTTGTACCTTGAAAATCTGTTTAAGTATGCGAAAATATTTCTTAATAATCAATAGAAAATCATTTTTTTTTTAAGAATTTTGTTCACATATTTGTCTTGTAAAACAAATGGGATTAATTTTCATAGATTTTAATCTATTTTTTACAAAAACTAACTAGACTAACTTTTAAATTTTTTAATTTATAATGAGGGAAACTGCGCAAACGGTATGGAAAAATTGTCTGAAATTTATAAAGGATAATATACAACCTCAAGCGTACAAAACTTGGTTTGAACCAATTGTTGCAGTAAAACTTGTAGATCAAGCTTTAAGTATTCAAGTTCCTTCAAAGTTTTTCTACGAATGGCTAGAAGAACATTATGTAAAAATATTAAAAGTTGCACTCACTAAAGAACTTGGTGAACAAGCAAGATTGGTTTACATTATTAAAATGGAAAACACATATGGCAACAAACAGCCCTATACAGAACGTATTCCAAGTTCAAACAGATCTGCTGTCAAAACTCAAGAGGTAGATATTCCTTTACAAAATAAAAATCCTGAATTAAAAAATCCATTTGTAATTCCTGGAATAAGAAATGTAAAAATTGAATCTCAGCTAAATCCTAATTACAGTTTTGAAAATTTTTTAGAAGGAGATTCTAACAGATTAGCAAGAAATGCAGGAATTGCAGTTGCAAACAAACCAGGAGGCACATCATTTAATCCATTATTAGTTTTTGGTGGTGTTGGATTAGGTAAAACACATTTAGCACATGCTATTGGTGTGGATATTAAAGATAAGTATCCTGAAAGAACTGTTTTATATATTTCAGCAGAAAAATTTACACAACAATATATTGACGCTGTTAAGAAAAATAATAGAAACGATTTTATTCATTTCTATCAAATAATAGATGTTCTAATATTAGACGATGTACAATTTTTCTCTGGAAAATCTGGAACCCAAGATGTATTCTTCCATATATTCAATCATTTACATCAAAATGGTAAGCAAGTTATTTTAACTAGCGACAAAGCTCCTGTGGATATGCAAGACATAGAACAACGTCTTTTATCTCGATTTAAATGGGGACTTTCTGCAGAATTGCAACATCCAGATTTTGAAACAAGAGTTTCTATTCTTAAAAACAAATTATATAGAGATGGTGTTGAAATGCCAGATGAGATAATTGATTATGTAGCTAAGAATATTAAAACCAATGTAAGAGAACTAGAAGGTGCTATAATATCATTAATAGCACAATCATCTTTCAATAAAAAAGAAATAACACTTAGCCTTGCAAAAGAAATTGTAGAGAAGTTTGTAAAAAACACCAAACGTGAAGTATCAATAGACTACATTCAAAAAGTAGTTTCAGATTATTTCCAAATGGATGTGGACACATTACAATCTAAAACTAGAAAACGACATATTGTACAAGCTAGACAATTGGCAATGTTCTTTGCAAAAAAATTCACTAAGGCTTCTTTAGCAAGTATTGGTTCTCAAATTGGTAAACGTGATCACGCAACAGTTTTACACGCTTGCAAAACGGTAGACAATTTATCTTCAACAGACAAACAGTTTAGAAAATATGTTGAAGACCTAACAAAAAAATTATCACTTTAGTACGTAGTGGAAATGACTTCTATTTTAATGGTATGTTTAGGCAATATCTGCCGTTCTCCAATGGCAGAAGGTATTTTAAAATCTAAACTTCCAACAAAGGATTTTATTGTTGATTCCGCTGGGACAGCAAGTTATCATGTTGGTGAAAAACCTGATATTCGTTCTGTAGAAACAGCATTAAACCATGGTGTAAACATTACTAGTCAACGTTCGAGACAATTTAAAGTTGAAGATTTCGATTTGTTTGACTTTATCTACGTTATGGATTATTCTAATTATGATAATGTTGTACATCTTGCCAGAAATGAAGATGATAAAGCTAAAGTAAAACTGATTTTAGAAGAATTAAAATCGTCTCTAACATTAGAAGTTCCAGATCCTTATTATGGTGGTGAAAAAGGTTTTAAAAATGTTTATATTATGCTTGATAAAGCATGCAATGTAATTGCTAAACGTCTTTTAAAATAAAGCTTATCTTAAGAATTTTCTTTACTTTTAGTATCCATTAATAAAATCATATCTAATGAGCGAACAAAATGGTAAATTATATCTAATTCCTACTCGACTTGGAGATAATGCGCCTTTAGAAGTATTACCTATTTCTATAAAAAAAATTATTGAATCAGTTGATGAATACATCGTTGAAAATGAAAAAACAGCACGACGATTTATAAAGAAAGTTAGTTCTAAAAAAAAACAAGCTATTCTTAAAATCCATTTGTTGAATAAGTTTACTCAAGAATCCGAAATACCTTCTTATTTGAATTCATGTCTAGAAGGTAAAAAAATTGGTTTGCTTTCCGAAGCTGGATGTCCAGGAGTTGCTGATCCAGGAGCTGAAATTGTTAAACTTGCGCATCAAAAAAACATTCAAGTTGTTCCTTTAGTTGGACCATCTTCAATTTTGTTAGCATTAATGAGCTCTGGAATGAATGGTCAACACTTTACATTTAAAGGTTATTTACCTATTGACAAATCTCAAAGAAAAAAAACATTAAAACAACTGGAACGCATATCTTTTCAAGAAAATCAAGCTCAAATATTTATTGAAACACCTTATAGAAATAATAAAATGCTTGAAGATATTTGTACTAGTCTTCATCCAGATACAAGAGTTTGTGTTGCCTGTGATCTAACTTTAGCTTCAGAATATATTAAAACTAAAACCGTTAAAGCTTGGAAAAAAGAACATATAGACCTCCATAAAAGACCTGCAATTTTTATTATCCAAAAAAATTAATGATTACATTAAAGAAGCCTTGGCTTTTCTATCTGGCTTTATAAATGAAGTATCGTCTCCTGAGAATTTTCTCATATAAGATCTTATG
>JABDPN010000154.1 GCA_013042715.1 Flavobacteriaceae bacterium
TTTGAGGGTTAAAATATTTTTTATTTAGATTTGACCCATCAATCAAAAAACAAACACTTATGAAAAAAATTATTTTAGCATTATTTCTCGTAACAAGTTTTAATGCATTTGCACAAGAAGAGGAAACAGAAAAAAAATTAACTATTGGTGGTAGCATAGACGCTTACTACCAAACGTATTTATCAACTTCAGATGATACAGGTCAATCTTTCGGAACATCATTCGCTGATCGTACAGGATTTGCTTTGGGAATGGCAAATATTATCGCTTCTTACGAAGGAGAAAAAACAGGAGTAGTTGCAGATTTAGCATTTGGTCCTAGAGGTGTTGATGCTGTAGGTGGTGAAAACGATCTTTACATCAATCAATTATACGCTTACTGGAATGTTTCAGAAAAAACAACATTAACATTAGGTCGTTTTAACACATTTCTAGGTTATGAGGTAATATCTCCAACTGGTAACTTTAATTACAGTACATCATATTTATTCTCTAACGGACCTTTTTCGCATTTAGGTTTTAAAGCAGATTTTTCATTATCTGAAGATTTTAGTTTAATGCTTGCAGTTATGAATGTAACAGATGTATATAATAATATGACTGGTGATTATGCTCTTGGTGCTCAATTAGGATATGCAGGTCAATACCTTAATCTTTACTACGATAATAAAGAAGCTCTAGGATTTGAAATTGATTATACTGGTGGATTTGATCTGTCTGATGATTTCTTTTTAGGAATAAATGGTGCTTACCAAACAAGTGACGATGCTGGTTTTTATGGTGCTGCACTTTACCCTCAATTAAAAACATCTGATGTGTTTAGCATTGGTTTAAGAGGTGAACTTTTTGGTTATCATGAAAAAGATGTAGACGATTTACCAAGTGTGTTTTCTGCTACATTAACTGGTAGTTATTCACTTGAAAATTTAACTATTAAACCTGAAATTAGATTAGATTCTTGGGGCAATGATTTTGAACCTTATGTCAATTCTGATAGTGAACTCACAAATAGTTTAGCTGCCTTTACACTAGCTGCTATCTATGCATTTTAAATAAATACTCATTCTAACTTAAATTAAAAAACATGAAAAAAGTAGAAGCCATTATCAGAAAATCAAAATTTTCTGACGTTAAAGAAGCCTTACACAAAGTAGGTGTTAATTTCTTTTCTTATTGGGACGTAACAGGTCAAGGACACGAAAAAGAAGGCCATGTTTACCGTGGTATAAGTTACAGCACATCAGATATACAGCGAAGATATTTATCTATTGTTGTGAATGACAGTTTTGAAGAAATAACTATTAATGCCATTTTAAAATCTGCTTCAACTGGAGATGTCGGTGATGGAAAGATTTTTGTGAGCGACATTAAAGAAGCTTACAGAATTAGAACTGGTGAAAAAGGAGGCGAAACATTAAACTAATCAATCAAAAAAAATAATTATGGAATTACTTACAACTAATAATGTATGGATGATGATCTGTACAGCTCTTGTCTTTTTTATGCACTTAGGATTTGGTTTTTTAGAAATTGGATTGACAAGACAAAAGAACACTTTAAATATTTTATTTAAAAATATATTTATAATAACCACTGGGCTATTACTATATTGTTTAATTGGTTTTAATTTAATGTATCCTGGAGAATTTAATGGATTTATTGGCTTCGCTGGGTTTGGATTAGATTCACCATTAACTGCAGAAGGGGCTTTGGATTTAACATATAATGAAGGCTATACATATTGGACAGATTTCTTATTTCAAGGTATGTTTGCTGCAACAGCTGCAACCATTGTATCTGGAGCAGTAGCTGAACGTATTAAAATTGGACCATTTATGTTGTTTAGCGTTTTATATGTTGGATTGGTTTATCCAATTGCAGGATCCTGGAAATGGGGAGGTGGATTTTTAGATTCACTTGAAACGCCATTTTATGATTTTGCTGGTTCTACACTAGTACACTCTGTTGGAGGTTGGGCTGCAGTAGTTGCGGTATGTCTTTTAGGAGCAAGAATTGGGAAATTTAAAGATGGGAAAATACAAGCATTACCAGGACATAATATTCCATTAGCAACAGCAGGAGTATTAATTCTTTGGTTAGGTTGGTTTGGATTTAATGGCGGTTCAGTTCTGTCTGCAGATCCATCTTTAACCTCTTTAACACTTGTTACAACTTGTCTAGCTGCTGCTGCTGGAGGTATCTCTGCAGCTATGGTATCTTTCTTTAGGTTTAAATACTTGGATTTAACCATGTTCTTAAATGGTATTTTAGGTGGTTTAGTTGGTATTACAGCTGGCGCCGACCAAATGAGTCCAACAGATGCAATAATTATTGGTTTAATAGCAGGAGCAATTATTGTTTTTGCTGTTGCATTCATTGATAGATTAAAACTAGATGATCCAGTTGGAGCCATTGCCGTTCACTTAATTTGTGGTATCTGGGGAACATTAGCCGTAGGATTATTTGGAGAACTTGCTGGATTAGATCAATTTATTAGTCAATTAATAGGAGTAGGTTCTTACGCAGCCATATGCATTGTTTCCTCTTTTATAATATTCTATATATTAAAGAAAACAGTTGGCATAAGAGTTTCAGAAAGAGAAGAATTAGAAGGCTTGGATGGTCATGAGCATGGAATGGATGCTTATCCAGACTTCAGAATGAACGAGCACTAGTTCGTGAATTTAGTTAGTGTGTATTGAAAACCCTTAGATTAATTTCTAAGGGTTTTAATAAGAAAATCAATAGTAGAATAATAATATACTTTAAAATAAAAGCCATAATCTTATTACAGATTATGGCTTTTGCTATTGAGATTATTATTTAAGTAACTTAATCAACAATTATTCTTTTAATGGTATAACCATATTTAGAATGGACTTTCAATAAATAAACGCCGGAAGAAACACTCTTAAGATCTAATACTGAAGTCTGTTCTGTTATAATAATCTTTTCTCCTAAGATGTTGAATAACTCAAGCTTCTCTAACTGAACAGATGATTTTATATTTAATATATCCGAAGTTGGATTAGGATACACAATTAAATCATCTAACAACTCATTATCATTTAGGCTTAAATTGCCATCGTTAACATTAATATTGTCTATGTATAAAGCTTGAGAATAGTTTCCAACATTTACAATTACTATTTGCACATTACCCATTCCATCATAAGCAGAAAGGTTAATATTTTTAGTAACCCATTCACCGTCTGTTGTTGGAACGAATATTCCATTTGAAGATGGCGCTGTAGCTAGAGCAGCTCCTGTTTCAAAATATTCCTGCGTATAAGTCTCTCCACAGTCTGAAGACACTAAAACACCTAAACCATCACTATACTCTGTTCCTGTTTGAAGGTACTGGGCATATGCTAAATCAAATTCCATAAATGCTCCTGAAGCAGAACTAAAATCATAAGATGGTAAAAATACATAGTCCTGAGTTCCTGTAGTATTATTAGTCCAATTATCCATTAACAGCACACTTCCTGCACCATTTGTTTCAGGATAAGCATTTGCGGTATTACTGTACACCCAAGTAAATCCATCATTATCAAAATCAACAATATCAATATTATTTGGTGTAAAACCATCAAAATCTTCAGAATAAGGGATCGCAATTGTAGTATCAAATTCTGCAGTTACACTAGACCCATCATTTGTATTGTCTGGATCTGTTACACCATTTGGTAAAGTTGTATATGCTTGTAAAACAATTTGTGAACTTATTGATGCATTAACCGCAGGTAGAGTAACTATTTCTTTTTCTAAAGACAATAAATTACCTGTCCAGTTGTAAGTATATATAGTACCCGAATCTATTTGATAATTAATCGTTACAGAAGTTAAAGGGTCAATACCAAAATTAGTTAACTCAACCTCTGGTGCTAAAGGATTCTCGCAAAATATGCCTTGATCTACTGGGTAAGTAATAGCAGAAATTCCTGAATCGTTTGGATCTGTAGGAACTAAACATGGGAAATAAACACCATCTAAAGTTACTGCTCCAGTATCATCTGGATCTAACCAGTCTTTTAATCTAAATGCTGCAATTGTACCGTTAGAATCCCAAGAATAAGACATTTTACCGTAAAGATTGAAATTATCTTCAAAATTAACCAAACAGTCTATCGCAACTCCACCCGATAACTTTCCTATCACTTGTCCATTATTATTGAATAAAGCTGAACCTGAAGAACCACCTTCTGTATCTCCACTACCATTTGGAGTTGAATCCCAACTTAAAGTATGATGGGTTACACCTGCTTGATTCCATCCCTGTGTCCCTGTTGTTTGAGAGAAAATTGAAATTTTCTTAATATCTCCTGCAGGGTGATGTATACCATATCCTCCAGTTGTTGCTGCAGCACCTCTATCCCATCCAGCATAAAAAACATTATAGGATTCTGGAATAGAATTTTGGAATTCTACTAATAAGAAATCTGAGCCTGTTGATATTGTAGGGTCACCATTATGTGCTCGAATATCTGCTCCTATTACAGTATTTAATGGAACCTCCGACTCGAAAGCTGGATTTGAGCATCCAAAAGACTGATAATTAAAATAGAAAATCCATTGATTAAAATCGGTTTGATCTGCAACACTTCCACCATCATCAGCACAGTGTAATGCAGTTAAAAAATAAGGCGTACAATCTTGACGTACATTGTTCATCACTGTCCCAGAACACCATCCAGCAGAAGCGCCTACTCTAACTAATATACGAGCAGATGCATCACGCTGTTCTGTTTTTCCATCTCCTTCTGGAGAACAGTTTACATTAACTTGACATGCTTGTGTGGAGTCACCAAAACCTCTTGGTTCTGCATTATATGGATTATTAATCATTCTGTAAGCATGATTCACCTCGGAGATACTAATTCTCCCTTGATTTCTAACTGTAAAAGGTTCAAAGTATTCTAAAATCAGTTCTTCTCCGTAAATAAGTGAAGTTACAAACATATTATGCTCTTTATTATTATGAGCTCCAAAACCTCCTAATATTTGTACACGATTTGTACTATAAACATGAAATGTTGCTCCCTCTGGCATAAAAAAGTCATCATAATACAAGTTTAACGCTTTAGCATCCTTCGCTTTAATTTGTAATCGCCAAATACGATCTCCATTAGGTAATTCATTCCAAACACCGTCAGTTAAACCTATTTCTACTGGAACCAAAACACCAAAACGTGGTGCTTTCATTCCTTTTGCATCTTCAATCTCATCTTCTGCTTGAATTTCTTCTAAATTTATTGCAGGTACATTAAAAACTGGGATTCTAGTTTTATTTAACTCTGTTTCAGAAAAACTTTTTACTGGTGAGCCTCCATCATTAATTTGAGCCCAAGAGCTATTACCTATAAAAAGTAATAATAACACAATACTCAATTTTACATTTTGAGTATTTAATCTTAATTTATTGAATGTCGTTTTACACATAAAGCAATTTTTTTTATTGACATTTAGGGTTATTAAAAATAGTGTAGCAATATAAAACAAATTGCAGGTTAAAAAAAATGAATTATAGAAATCAATACTGTTAAAATTTAAATGAAATACAATTTATCTAGCTATTAAACAATAGCTTTTTACTAAATTTAAATTGTGCAATACAATACACAAATTAATGAAACTAAAACGTATATCTAAAACCTCAACATTAGAGTTTTTTACTGCTTCCACAGAAACAGTTCTAGAACGCCCTTTTATTGAGGAAGGTGTTAAAGCTGGATTTCCATCACCCGCAGAAGACTTTACTGAAGTTTCTATAGATTTAAATCTAGAACTCTTAAAGAATCCGTCATCAACTTTTTTCTGTCGTGTAAGTGGCGATTCTATGCATGATATTGGTATTTCTGATGGTGATTTGCTTATTGTAGACAAAAGTCTAGAGCCAAAAAATGATAAAATTGCTGTTTGTTTTATTGATGGTGAGTTTACGCTTAAAAAAATTAAACTCGATAAAGATTGCTGCTGGCTTGTGCCTGCAAATAAAAATTACAAACCCATAAAAGTTACAGATGAAAACGAATTTATTGTTTGGGGAATTGTAACATATGCCATAAAATCGTACTAATGTTTGCACTTGTAGATTGTAATAATTTTTATGCATCCTGCGAACGGGTTTTTCGTCCTGATCTAAACGAAAAACCTGTTGTTGTACTGTCTAATAACGATGGCTGTGTTATCGCGCGAAGTAACGAGGCCAAATTATTGGGTATTCCAATGGGAGCTGCTGCTTTTAAGTTTAAAGAAACTCTTGAAAAACATACTATTGCTGTTTTTTCATCAAACTATGCCTTATATGGCGATATGAGTAATCGTGTTATGAATTTACTAACATCTTTTACTCCAGAAATTGAGGTTTACAGTATTGATGAAGCATTTTTAAAATTTGAAAACTGCAATTATATTAATTTTTACACTTATGGCGCTAAAATACAACAGACCGTTACAAAATCAACAGGAATACCTATAAGTATTGGGTTTGCTCCCACAAAAGCATTAGCAAAAGTTGCAAATAGAATAGCTAAAAAATTTAATAACAAATTTAAAGGGGTATATATCATTGATACCGAAGGCAAACGTATTAAAGCGCTAAAATGGCTTAACGTTGAAGACGTTTGGGGAATTGGAAGACGACATGCCAAACGCTTAAACAAACTAGGTATAACCACTGCTTATCAATTCACCCAACAATCTGACCAATGGGTAAGGAAACACATGTCTGTTGTTGGTCTTAGGTTAAAACATGACCTTGAAGGCAAACCAACACTTGATATAGAAACGATAAAAACTAAAAAGAATATTGCCACCACACGTTCTTTTGACAAGAACTATTCAGACTTTGAAAAAATAAAAGAACGCGTTTCTACATTTTCTATTAGTTGTGCCGAGAAACTTCGTAAACAAAAGTCTAACTGTAACGCCTTAATGGTTTTTTTACATACTAATGGACACCGAAAAGATTTACCACAATACAGAAGAAATATTGTTATCAAAACCCCATTTCCTACTAACTCTAGCATGGAACTTTCAGACTTTGCCATACAAGGATTGAAACGAATTTTTAAAGACGGTTATCAATACAAAAAAGCGGGTGTGATTGTTATGGATATCACGCCTGAGCATGAGCAACAAATTAGACTTTTTGAGAATTCTAACCCAAAGCATAAATCGCTAATGCATGCTGTTGACAAGCTTAACAAAACAATTGGACAAGACAAAGTTAAATTAGCCAGTCAAGATTTAAAACGCACCTGGAAAATGCGACAGGAAAAACTATCCCCAAGATATACAACGCAGTTAGACGAAATTATAAAAGTAAAAACATAATGTGTTTTCACAGTAAACTAAGTAAAAAAGCGCAAGACATAGAAAGCAGGTTTGATGCAAAGTTTAACAACATTAAACAATATACTTCTAGAGATAATATTAATGGGTTTGCCTTTCCAAAAACGCCTGTTATTGCAAATCTTAAGCGAGATATCATCCAACAGTTTAGTTGGGGACTCATTCCTTTTTGGGCTAAAGACAACACGATTAGAAAGTATACTTTAAATGCAAAAATTGAAACGCTACATGAGAAACCATCGTTTAGAAATGTAATGGATAATAGGTGTTTAGTTATTACAGATGGTTTTTACGAATGGCAATGGTTAGACCCAAAAGGCAAGCAAAAACAAAAATACCTCATAACATTTCCAGAAAACCAACTTTTTACATTTGGTGGTATCTGGTCTGAATGGGTTGAAAAGGTAACAGGTGAAATTGTGAATAGTTATAGTATAGTCACTACAGAGGCCAATACATTTATGGCAGAAATACATAACTCAAAAAAAAGAATGCCCGTAATCTTAACAAAAGAAAATGAAACGAGATGGCTAGATGGTGAAACTATAAACACCTTTAAAAAACCCAAAATTGATCTTGTAGCTATAGCTATAAAATAATAAAGGTCTTACAAATTTGTAAGACCTTTATTACATTTGAAAATGTATTAATTAACTTAAAACAATTTTATTTTCTAACAAGTCTCAAATTACTAATACCATTCGTTGTTCCAATTTTAGCAATGTACATTCCAGTTTGTAAACCAGAAGCATCAATTTTAACTTCAGTTGTTTCAGGAGTGAGTGACATAACTTGTTTCCCTAAGATATTAAATACTTGTAACGTACTAATAACAACATTATTGGTTTTAACATTCCAAGTATCATTTGATGGG
>JABDPN010000155.1 GCA_013042715.1 Flavobacteriaceae bacterium
AAATATTGCTCTAAAATCTTTTCTGCTTCTTGTAATTCTTCTTCTGTATTTTCTCGAGCATCCTTTAACTGATATTCCCAACCTAAAGCTTCCCATTTATGAATGCCTAGTTTATGATATGGTTGAATTTCAATTTTATCTATAGTTGTATAATTCTTGAAATGTTTTCCCATTTCATGCAATAATTCAGGTTTGTTAGTTATGCCTGGAATTAAAACATAGCGTAACCACATTGGCTTACCAGATTGTTCTCTGAAACCTGCAAAACGAAACGTTGTTTCTTTATTACGCATTCCTGTTAAATATTCATAGCCATCTTCAGTCATGTGCTTGATATCAAGCATAACTAAATCTGTGTACTTATCTAACAATTCTTTACTGAAATGATTTAGTATTCTACCATTAGTATCAATATTGGTATGAATACCTTCTTCTTTTAACCTTTTAAAAAATGGGATTAATTCTTTTGCTTGTAATAATGGTTCACCACCAGAAACGGTTACACCTCCTCTTCTACCAAAATAAGGTTTCATTTGAAGTGCCATTTTAACCAATTCTTCTATATGATATTCATGACCTCCAGATGTTTGAATAGTATCTGGATTATGACAATACAAGCATTTAAGTTTACAACCTTGCAAGAAAACAACCAAACGTATTCCTGGTCCATCGTGTGTCCCAAAAGACTCGATAGAGTGTACTCTTAATATGTTTTCTTTTGATTTGATAAGCCGAAAGTTTTATTGATTTTACATCTTAAAAAAGGAAATTTAATTCCTTTTTAAGATGCTTTCAAATATTTATATATAACTACATTGAATCGTGGAAAGAACGTGTAATTACTTCTAATTGCTGTTCTTTTGTTAATCTAACAAAGTTTACTGCATAACCAGAAACACGAATTGTTAATTGTGGATATTCTTCTGGATTTTCCATAGCATCCATAAGCGTTTCTTTGTTAAGAACATTTACATTTAAATGCTGTGCATTTCTTGCAAAATAGCCATCTAATGTATCAGCTAGATTATCTATTCTATCTTCTTCTGAAGCTCCTAAAGACTTAGGTACAATTGAGAATGTATTAGAAATTCCATCTAAAGAATCTTTATAGTCAATTTTAGAAACTGAATTTAAAGATGCAATAGCTCCATTTTTATCTCGTCCATGCATTGGATTTGCTCCAGGTGCAAATGGAATACCAAATGCTCTACCATCTGGAGTAGCTCCTGTTTTCTTACCATAAGACACATTAGATGTAATAGTTAATACAGACATCGTTGGTTCTGCATTCTTATAAACTGGTAATTTCTTTAATTCGTTGTTAAAATCTGCAACAGCATTGCTTGCTAATGTATCTACGCGATCATCATCGTTTCCATAGCAAGGGAATTCACCTTCAATCTTAAAATCAATAGTTAATCCTTCTTCATTACGTATTGGTTTTACTTTAGCATATTTAATTGCAGAAAGTGAATCTGCAACAATTGATAAACCTGCAATACCATAAGCAATATTAATATCAGGATTAGTATCGATTAATGCCATTTGAGCTTTTTCATAGTAATATTTATCATGCATGTAGTGAATAATGTTCATAGAATCATTATAAACACGTGCAACTTCTCTCATCGCTATTTTAAAGTTAGCCATAACTTTATTGAAATCTAAATACTCATCTGTATATTCTGGAATGCCTACTACAACTTGTTTTCCTGTAAACTCACAACGTCCAGCGTTAAGAGCTAATAACAATGTTTTAGCAAGATTTGTACGTGCTCCAAAGAATTGGATAGATTTTCCTAATGCTTGGTAAGATACACAACATGCAATTCCGTAATCGTCAGAACCACGTTTTTCACGCATTAAGTTATCATTTTCAAATTGAATTGATGACGTATCAATTGCAACCTTTGCACAATAATCTTTAAAGTTTTGTGGTAAAGCATCAGACCATAAAATTGTGATGTTTGGCTCTGGTGAAGCTCCTAAATTGTATAATGTGTTTAAGAAACGGAATGAAGTTTTTGTTACTTTAGATCTACCATCAGATAACATGCCTCCAATTGCTTCTGTAACCCAAGTTGGATCTCCTGCAAAAATCTCATCGTATGCTCCCATTCTTAAGTGACGAACCATTCGTAATTTCATAACGAATTGATCAATATACTCTTGAGCATCATCTTCCGTAATTAAACCTTCTCTTAAATCATTTTCAATATATATATCTAAGAATGTAGAAACATTACCAAGTGACATAGCTGCACCATCTTGAGATTTTACAGCAGCTAAATAAGCCATATATGTCCATTGTACTGCTTCTCTTGCATTTTCTGCTGGACGCGCTAAGTCTAAGTTGTATTTAGCTCCAAGTTCAATCATTTCTCTCAATGATTTTATTTGCTCTGAAACTTCTTCACGTAAACGAATTACGGCATCACTCATTGGTCCTGTAATGTTTTCTAAATCTTCTTGCTTAGACTTGATTAAGAAATCTATTCCGTAAAGTGCAACACGTCTGTAATCTCCAATAATTCTTCCTCTTGCATAGTTGTCTGGTAATCCTGTTAAGAATCCTAAAGAACGGAATTTCTTAATCTCTGTAGTATAAGCATCAAAAACACCATCGTTATGTGTTTTTACATATTTAGTAAATAAATCTGTTAATACATCGTTTGGTTTTACACCTTGTTCAGATAATGCTTTTTGAACCACTTTAAAACCTCCAAAAGGCTTCATAGTTCTTTTTAATAACTCATCAGTTTGTAAACCTACAATTACTTCATTTTCTTTATCTATATAACCAGCTTCAAAAGCACTAACTGTAGAGATAATTTCAGTATCTACTGAACGAACACCATTATTTTGACGCTCTTCTTGTAC
>JABDPN010000159.1 GCA_013042715.1 Flavobacteriaceae bacterium
GCTTAGACACATTCCAACTTAAATAATGATTTGCCATGTATTTGGTTAAAAAGGCCTTATCGCTTACAGCATCGGTTCTAATATCTTTAAGCCACATCCAGGTATTGGTATATTTAATTTTCCAGAATTTAGTACTCAACTTAAAAAAAGGCGAAGGAGATGCAACGTCACTTTGTAATAACGAACGATACCCATCTCCAATAAAGTTTTTACCATGCCCAAACTGAATATTGAAATGTTTGCTGGGTGTAAATGATAAATAGCCTTCAGCAACTGGATAATCGTATGCATCATCTTTAAAACGTTTAGAAATACCTCTTCCTGGAATTACAGCAACCTCTGTTTCGGAACCTGGTTTCCCAAGACTTTCTGCATATTGGTTGTAATATTGTGCAAATCTTCCTTGGCTTTCGTAAACTGAAGCAGAAAAACTTAACTTTTTACCTAATCCACCTTGAATAAAAATTCCTCTAGTATTGTTAAACGTTGAATTAAAATCGGCATCTGTATCTTTTCCAACTTGTAGATCGAAAATTGGATCTACTGTAAACCAATAGTCTTTTCCTTTAATTTGTACCAAATGTTCGTTTAGGAGTTTACGTTTCCACCAAGAATCTGTTTCTCTTACTAGACTATTTTTTGCTTCTGAAAAATTGTAATAAGAAGATATGTCTTCATACAAAAATGGCTTAGATGCTGTGTGCATATTTGTACCAACTAAATTTATATTTCTATCGAATTTAGAATAATACTGATGTGTGAAAGGAATATTTAAGGAGCTTTTAAAAACTTCGTCTTCAAATTTTTGTAATTCTTTATTTATAGTTTCAAATTCTTCTTTTGCTAGTTTTTCTAATTCTGAAACATCATTCTTTTTTGTTTCATTAATGGCATTTTCTAAAGGTGAATCTAAAGGGATTTTTATTTCGTATGAAAACTGTTTATAAGTTGGATTTCCATTATAAGTTGCAGGCTTTATCTTAGGTAATTCAGCAAAAACCAGTTTTGCTTTTGTTTTAAGCTCGTCGTAAATTGCGTCTACATAAAGCACCACAAAATTTCCTTCTGCATCAACTTCAAAAAGTACAACTACATTACCTTTATAATTGTCTTTTTCAACTATTTCTGGAACTTCAAAGTTTTCAAATATAAACTGTGATAGTTGCTGATTAAAACACGATTTATATTGCTCAATCTCTAGATTTTCACATTCAGGAAAAACTGGCCATTTCTCGTAAGAAACGTCTTCTTGAGTGTAACTATTAAACACAACAAATAATGAAATGAGTAGAATAAATTTATTCATTTTTAAACCTTAATTGATCTATGCCGAAGATACTATTTTGCTTCATAAATACATAAAAAAATCCGTTTTCAATTTAATGAAAACGGATTTTAATTTATTAAAATATATATTTTAACGCACTTCGAATAGAATAGGTAAAGTATATAAAACAGAAACCTTTTTACCTTTATCTTTTCCTGGAATCATTTGTGGAATTTTTTTTACTACTCTTTCTGCTTCGTCTACTAGATCTGAATATTTAGATTGTGCTTTAATTTCTGCAACATTTCCATGCTTATCGATTCTAAACAAAACATTAATTCTTTGCATTCCTTCTAATCCAATTTTTGAAGCAATTCCTGTATTAAACTTTCTGGCAACTAGTTTTCCTATTTTATCAGACATACATTTCTTTTTTGCTTTGTTTGTTTTGTATTTCTCACAACCTGGATAAATAGGAACTTCTTTTACAAAATCTAAACCCAATACAACATCTTCTGGTTCATCAATAACAATAACATCATTAGGATTTAAAGATTTTCCAGTTAAATTATCATCTGGAGTAATAATGTCTGGTGTTTCTATTCCTCCAAAATCATCATTTTTAATAACAGGATTGAGAATTACTCTTTTTTGTTTTTTCTCCTGTTTAGTTTCCTCCTTTTTGGTTTCATCTAAAACTTTGTACTCTTTTACATAGATTTCAGGTTCATCATTAATTGTAATTGAATAATCTGTAAGGTCTATGCTTTTAGTCTGAAAATTCATTTCAAACAGTCCATAAGTGAGTAGCAATACAAGTATTAGCCCAACCTGAAAGTAAAGGGTTGTGTTTTTTTGTAAATTTGCATCGTGTTTCTGTGGTTTTCTTAATCCACTCTCGTTCTGACCAACGAGTTTGCGATTTTTCTTTGAAAAATTCATAATTATTGTTTTTTAAATGTTAATGTTATGAATTAATCACAAGAAACATACCAAAAAAAATCCCGTTATTTTCGTAACGGGATTTTGATTTTATATGTACTAAATATTAGTCTTGTACTTGGAAAATTATCGGTAAAGAATAAGGTACAATTACTGCTTTACCTCTTTGTTTACCTGGTTTCATTTTAGGCAACATGTTAATTACACGCGCTGCTTCTTTTTCTAACCTTGGATGTGGAGCTCTAGATCGTACTCCAGTTACATTACCATTTTTATCTATCTTAAAGATTACATTAATACGCTGTCTTCCAGAAAGTCCTAAATCTCCTGCTAAACCAGTGTTAAATTTCTTTTGAACAAACTTTGTAATCTTATCAGACATACATTTTCTTTTAGCATCATTATTACCTTTTTCGCATCCAGGATAAACTGGTACATTTTCGATAACTGCAAAAGGAACCTCAATATCTTCTTCTACTTCTTCGATCTCTACTTCTTCAATCTCTACGATCTCTTCTTCTTGATCTGTTTCTGTAGATTCAATAACTGTTTCTTCAATTTCTTCTTCATCCTCTACAATCTCAATTACCTCAACAGCTGCTGGAGGTGGTGGAGGTGGTGGAGGTGTTTGTAATTGCTCTGTAATTGGAATTTCTTCTTCTTCTTCTAACTCAACATTTAATTGACCTATATCAATTGCTTCTTTGTCGTAGGTTTTATAATTTATTGCTGAGTATGCTACAAATAGCATTAACATTAAACCAACTGAGAAATAGATTGCACCATTTCTACTTACATCTGCTTTTGGATTTTTTTTCGGTTCCATAATTAATCACGTTTTCAAGATTGGTAAAATAACCAATAATTTATAAAAAAAGCAAGGGTTTATATTAATTTAACGATTGCTTTGCCTTTTAACTTCAATATTATTGCAGCAATAATAGTACCAAAACAATTTGCATAGATATCAAAAATATCAAATTGTCTATTTATTGCTATATATTCTTGAAGTATTTCTATTATAATCCCATAAAGTATAGATACAATTATTGCTAATAGTAATGACTTTGCTACTTTAAACTTTAAAAATACAATATAGAGTAGTATAACATTTATTGTATGAATAATTACATGTATTATTTTATCTGCAAAATCTACATTAATATTAGTTTTAGTATCTATTGACACTAAACTTAATACAGTAATTACTACTATATATGCAATTTGTATTGTGAGTACTATACTTCTATTAAGCACCAATAATTTCCTTATAGTCTTCTGATGATAATAAAGCTTCTAACTCTGATGTGTCTGAACATTTAACTTTAATCATCCATCCTTCGCCATAAGGATCTGAGTTTACTAATTCTGGTTCATCTTCAAGTTTTTCATTAAACTCAATAATTTCTCCCGAAACTGGCAAAAACAAATCAGAAACTGTTTTAACTGCTTCAACTGTTCCAAAAACTTCCTCAGCATCTAAAGTTTCATCTAATGTTTCTACTTCTACATAAACAATATCTCCTAATTCTTTTTGAGCAAAATCTGTAATACCTATTGTTATTACATCACCATCAACTTTAACCCATTCATGGTCTTTTGTATATTTTAATTCTGAAGGAACACTCATTTGTATTATATTATTTTTTGTTTAAAAATTATTATTTAGTTACCAAAGTTATATCGTAAAGTAAATCCTGAACGAATTGTTGTTTGAGGGAAGGCTGTCGATATTGCATACTCTGAGAAGCCATAATCAAAATAGAACAATCCTGTTAGGTTTTTACTAAAAGCATAATCGGCCGAATATTTCAAACTATAAAGCGTTTGACCAGCTGTTACTTGATTGTTTTCTAAGTCTAGATATCTAATAATTGTTTTATTGTTTCTTACAGAAACATCTAGCTTCATATTTAAATCACTTTTAATTACTTGTTTAGCTCCAGCAAGTTTAGATCGTATTCGTACGTCTTTAAACCTATAACCTAAACCAAGTATGTACTCGTAACCTTGTATTTCTGTCATTAAATTATTGTCGAAACTAAGTGATAACATTCTATCTTTTTTAATTTCGGCAAGTATCTTTAATGAGCTTTTCATTTCCATATCTAATTTAATTAATGGACTAAATTGTTCCATTAAATTGATATTACTAAACAAGTTCTCGTTTTTATAATTTCCAGATTGGTCTAAAGTATTTGGCGATTGCTGTGTATAATCTAAATCTGTATCTTTTGCTTCATAATTAAGATTAGACATAAACTGGTTTATGGTATACATTGAGTTATAACCATGAGTAACAGAGAAACGTTTAAAGTGTTTTTTAAACCATTTCATCTTCATAAGCCCAGTATATTTTAATGTCCAGTTTGGAATTGGAACATCTCTAAAAGCTCCAAGTTTAACTTTGCCTGCATCTTTTCCTGTATAAGCTGATAAAAATGCTGGTAATAGTACAGATTGATTAGTTTTGCCATACCCTAAAGGATAGCTGTTTATATCTCCATCTTCAAAGTTAACTGGATTAGTCATGTTTATTCCGTCTCTTTGAGCTAATCGTCTCGCAATGGTTAATCTATTATCTCTAAAATCATCAAAAGTTTTAGAGCTTGATTCGTCACTTTTATTAAATGCTGTTTTAATTAAAGCTGTAGAAATATTAAAATTCCCGAAAGAGTTTCTTATTAGAGAATTGTACTCATTACTAAAACCATCGTTATTAGAGTCTATAGTATTAAAATTCTCAGTTAAATTCTCAGCATAAGCTCTTCCTCCAGTTAAATCTATTTTTAAATCTCTGAATGGTTCTATATTAATAGTATAATTTAAGTTATCGTTGTGAACTTCTGTATATTGTTGATTAAATTCCGGAAAAACAGTCAACCAACCATTTCTAGCTGCTAAATATCTAATGTCTTTTTGGCTACCAAATGTATATCCAATTGTTGGTTTTAGGGTACCTATAAATCCTGGTGTTTGTAAATATCCTGGTAAGAACGAACCATTATTCTCAGAATAATTAAACTGAACACGTTTTACACTTGTTAAAACATCTACTAATGTATTGTAAGCCTTATATTTTTTTGAAGATGAAGTATTGTTGGTGTTATTTGAATTATTATTTGTATTTGGTCTAGAATTTAAGCCAGGTCTTCTAGCTGTTTGTCTAGTAGTTCTTGAGTTTTTTCTAACCAGTCCTATATATCTATAGAATTTCTGCATATCTAAAGTTCCGTTTAAATTATGCGTATTTGCATTAGATATTGTATTCCCTAAATCG
>JABDPN010000163.1 GCA_013042715.1 Flavobacteriaceae bacterium
GCCTTTTTAAAATTGAATTTACTAAACGTTAATCCAAAATCTTTACAACTTTCGCCTCTTAATTTAATACCGAACCAAACGTAGATTAACATTATAATATTTGCAATCCATACTGATGCTTGTTTAAGAATAATATTATCTTTAACAATTGGTTCAAATAGTTTGATAATAGTAAAAGTAATAACAAATAATAGCAGAATTTCTAAAACTTTTGGCCAAGTTTTTGTTTTTAAAAGATTGACAATTTTGTTTTGTTGTATCATGATTATTATTTCAATTTTCTAATTGCATATATTAACTCATCAAGATATTTTCCATTTTTAAAGATAGTTTTTTTAAACCTTCCTTCTAAAATAAATCCAGCTTTCTCTAATACTTTTTGTGAGCCAATGTTTCTACCATAAGGTCTAGCAAATATTCGTGTTATATTAAAAGTTTTAAAACCATAATCTACCATTTGCATGACAGCATTAGTCATAATTCCTTCCCCCAAAAAGGTTCTGCTAACCAATAGCCTAATTCTGCATTTTTAATGTGAATATCTTTTTGTAGATGTAAACCTATACCACCTACAGCAATTCCAGTAATATCAATAGCAAAAATTGTGATTGGATTATTTTGAGTTGCCATTTTGATGAAAGCTTCACCATTTTCTCTTTTATAAGGATGTGGAAATTGATTAGTTAAGTTTGCAGCAATTTTTGAATTGTTGGCATAATTAACTAAGCTATCTAAATCTTTAAAATTAAAGGGACGTAATTTAAATTGCATAATTATGTCTTATTAAAATTATATAATAAACTTAATCTGCAATATAAAACTTAAATAGTAATTTATTCTGTAGACTCTTCCATAGTATGATATACATTTTGTACATCATCGTCTTCTTCAATTTTCTCGAGTAGTTTTTCTACATCTGATGCATGTTCTGAAGAAAGTTTTTTAGTGACTTGAGGAATACGTTCAAATCCTGAAGATAAAATTTCTATTCCACGTTTTTCTAATTCAGATTGGATAGCTCCAAAACTTTCAAAAGGCGCATAGATTAAGATACCATCTTCATCAACAAAAACTTCTTCTGCACCATAATCTATGAATTCAAGTTCAATTTCTTCAGGATCTAAACCTTCACTTTGAATTCTAAAATTACAAGTATGATCAAACATAAAAACTACAGAACCTGAGGTTCCAAGATTCCCATCACATTTATTAAAATAGCTTCTAATATTAGCTACTGTTCTGGTGTTGTTATCTGTTGCAGTTTCAACTAAAATGGCAATACCATGAGGTGCATAACCTTCAAATAAAACTTCTTTATAATCGCCTTGATTTTTATCGCTTGCACGCTTTATGGCACGCTCAATGTTGTCTTTAGGCATATTTACAGACTTCGCATTCTGAATAACTGCACGTAATCTAGAATTACTGTCTGGATCTGGTCCACCTTCTTTAACTGCCATTACAATGTCTTTACCAATACGTGTAAAGGCTTTACTCATTGCAGCCCAACGTTTCATTTTACGTGCTTTTCTAAATTCAAAAGCTCTTCCCATATTTTATAAAAGGTTTAAAGGTTCAAATTTGTTGTTAACAACAATTTTTATCGGTTAACAAATTTAATAAAATCTAAGTATTGTTTTAGTCTCTACTGAAGTTAAAATGATTTATTTCAATTTATATAATTAAGCACAAAAGTGACTTAAAATTCATCTTCAGGCACAACAATTGTATCTATTACTTCTGCTAATTTAAAATCTTTTTCGGTTACGCCATTGGCGTCATGTGTTGATAACGAAATTTTTAATATGTTATAGGTATTACTCCAATTAGGATGGTGATTTTGTGCTTCGCATTCAAATGCTATTCTACTCATTGCACTAAAGCAATCTTTGAAATTTTCAAATTCAAATTCTGCATGTATAGCTTTATTAAAATATTTCCAATCCGGTAGTTGAAGTAAGTAATTCTCAATATTATTTTTTGATAATGTTTTCATAAAATTATTTTTTAAATTATAGTAAGCTTGAATCTATCACTTGTTCACTTGTTATTTGCAAATACTTGGGTAGTAAATTATATTTTGGTAAAACGGCCAAATAGCGTTCATCATTTGAAGTGTATACCCTTTTGTATATAGGTTTATCAAAATGCATTTTGTTAATGATGTCTTCAATAAAATCATCATGATGAACTAAATCTAAACTACCTAAATGAAAAATTCCTGTTCGTTTTCTATTAATGATGTAGTGAATTTGTTGAGTCACTCTTGAGTCTGTTGTTACATTCATTATTAGGTTTGGAAATATCTCAATAGGTTCTTTTTGCTTTAATAGTTCTTTTAGTTCGGTCATTCGAGTAGAATGAGGACCAAAAACCATTGGTAATCTTAGAATGGCAGAATTTATTGGTAATCTTAAAAATAAGTTTTCAATTTTTATTTTAAAATGACCATAAATGCTATTGCTGTAGGTTTTATCACTCTCATAACTAGGAAATTTACTGTATGCATCAAAAACGTTTGATGATGAAAGAAAAATAATTTTACTGTTATGTTTTAAAGCATATTCTGCTATATGATGGTGTGCAATGACTTGAGCTGAAAAATCACCACGTAAAGCTGAAATTATTAAAGATGGCTTTATGCTTTCAATAATCTCAAAAATATCATCTTCTTCAAGCTTATATTGAAAAAAGTGTTGATTTTTTTCTAATGATTTATTATCTGTACAATATGTCCCAAAAGTATTAAAATAGGAGCAGAGCTCTGTGTAGATGGCATGACCTAAAAAACCACTAGCACCAAGTATTAAAATACGTTCCTTACTTTTTTTCTGCTTCATAAATCCTTCGTCATTCCAGTAAGATTAGCCTTTGTAAAAAGGCAATTTTACAACTGTAGCAGGTATTGCTTTTTTTCTAATTTGAATGTGTATTTTACTACCAACTTCAGAAAAAATAATTGGAACGTATCCTAAACCAATACCTTTGCAAAGAGAAGGCGACATGGTTCCAGAAGTAACATTGCCAATTGTTTTTCCATTGTTATCTACAATGTCATATCCTTGACGTGGAATACCTCTGTCATCCAATTCAAAAGCAACAAGTTTGCGTTCTAAGCCTCTGCGTTTTTCGTCTTCTAATGCATCACAATTTGTGAATTCTTTAGTGAATTTAGTTATCCAACCTAAACCAGCTTCAAAAGGTGAAGTAGTATCATCTATATCATTTCCATAAAGACAATAACCCATTTCTAAGCGTAATGTATCTCGAGCTGCAAGACCAATTGGTTTAATGCCAAAATCTGCTCCAGCTTCCATAACCTTATCCCAAACTTGTTTAACCTCGCTATTTTTACAGTAAATCTCAAATCCACCACTTCCAGTATATCCAGTTGCCGATATGATAACATGCTCTATTCCTGCAAAATCTCCAACAATAAAGTTGTAAAATTTAATAGCAGATAAATCATGACTTGATAAACTTTGCATCGCTTCTACAGCTTTTGGACCTTGGATGGCTAGTAGTGAATAATCTTCACTTAGATCGCGCATTTCTGCTCCAACAGTATTTTGAGATTGAATCCAATTCCAATCTTTTTCAATATTGCTAGCGTTAACTACAAGAAGATACGTTTCATCTTTAACTCTATAAACAATAAGATCGTCAACAATACCTCCAGTGTCGTTTGGTAAACACGAATATTGTGCTTTTCCAATAGTTAGTTTTGAAGCATCGTTGCTTGTTACCTTTTGAATTAGTTCTAGTGCATGAGGTCCACTAATTAGAAATTCGCCCATGTGTGACACATCAAAAACACCAACTGCATGACGTACAGTTTCGTGTTCAATATTAACACCTTCGTATTGTACAGGCATTTTATATCCTGCAAAAGGAACCATTTTTGCTCCTAATGCTTCATGAGTTGCTAATAAAGCTGTATTTTTCATTTTCAATAATTGTTATTTGAGTGCAACAAATGTATTGAAAATTATCGATTTGCATTAAAGTTATCAATAACTAAAATGAAAGATTTCTATTTAAAATATAAGTCTTTAAAATATTAAATATTCAAGCTAAAAAACGCATTATTTTTTAAACTAACTCGTTTTGATGTTTTGGTTTTTTTAAGAAAAACGTTAATATCATTGCTAATAAACAAGCTGCTGCTGCTGCGATAAATGGAATAAGCCAGAAATTAATATCGGTAGCACTTCCTGATAAATCTTTTACTACTCCAGCTAATAGAGGTCCTAAAATTCCTGCAAATCCATACGAAAGGAAAATCCAACCATAATTTTCACCAATATTCTTTTTGCCAAAATATACTGCAGTTGCAGCTGGGAATAGAGCGAATGTTCCACCATAGTTTAATCCAATGATACCTGCACTTATTATTAAGCCTAAAGAAGTTTGTCCTAACCAGAAGAAAGCAGTCATCATAATGGCTTGCGACATAAACATTATTCTTAGTGTTAGTTTTCTTCCTAATGCATCAGAAATACGTCCATATAGAATTCTACCAAGACCATTTAGTATGGCATAAACTGCCATTGCAGTACCAGCAATAGTAGATGCTTTTGCGGCATCAATTTCAGAAAGTGCATCTATGCCGAATAGTTTAATACAATAAATAACCATAAGTCCTGCAAATGAAGACAAGAAGAACATTGTAAACAGTAATCTAAACTGTGGAGTTCTTAACATGGCATTACCTCTTAAATCAATAGATTCGAAGCTTGGATCTACTGCATCTGTTTCTGGATTCCAACCTTCTGGCACATATTCTTTAGGTGGTAATTTCATAACTAAAGATCCAAGAAGAACAAGTACAATAAGAATAATTCCATATAATACAAACGTACTTTCTAATCCTGGTAAATTGAAAACGGAAAAATTTTGTAGTAAACCACCACCAAACCAAGCTCCAGCAGCTTTAATCCAGAATGTTGCACCAAATCCAAATCCTGCAACTGCAAGACCAGATACTAGACCAACTTTATCTGGATACCAACTAATACCTATTTTTAAAGGTACTGCATAAGCTAGACCAATACCAGCTCCACCAAGTACACCAATAGAAAGTAAAATGCTTATAAAACTTCCTCCTGCATTTCCAGCTATAATATATCCTAATCCAAGTAAAAGTCCTCCAAAAGCTGCCAATTTTATTGTTGACATATTTCTATTTAATAATCGTCCTGCAAGAATCATGAATACTGCAAAAGTGAATAGACCTATTGAAAAAACCCAAGCCGTTTGTGAGGCTGTAAAACCTCTTCCTCCATCTTCAATAGTTTTAGTTAATGGAACTGTAAAAACAGACCAAGCATAAATAATACCTAAGCAGAGTTGGATTAGCATACCACCAACAATGACCAACCATCGATTTTTAAATGTGATTTTCATGAAAATTTGTTATTTATTTTTAAAAAAATGTGTGACAAACCAAAAAATGAATACAATAGAAGTTCGATTTCAATTGATTGAGAATATAATCCGAGAGAAGTGGAAAATCCCATAAACCGATACTTTTTTGAAGTTTATCAAAGTTAGCTGATTTTAAAACAATAACAAAGGAATAAAAGTCAAACTTTAGCTCTAAAAAGTTTGTTGTAGAGGTTTGATTATTCTACTATAATTCAGCAGTCATTTTTCCGAGATTTATTTTTTCTGCTTTTATGAAAGTTATAACTCGAACAAACTCCATTTTTTCCATAAATAGACGTTTCCCTTTAGCCCATTTGTTATTTTCATTCTTCTGTTAAGACGCTTAATTTCTTTTTCAGATGCTTTTCTTTTTTCACCAAGCTCTCCATAGAGTTTAATTGCTGGATTACTAGTAAATTTTCCTTTAAATAAAGCTTTTAACCAGAAAAAACTTCCACTTCTTACACCAAGAATACAGATGTTTTTATTTGCTTTAGAATGTAAAGGTAATTTTGAAGGGAATTTCTCAAAATAGAATCCTGTTTGATTGTCGTTTAAAAATAAAGAACCAATTGGAGTAACAGTAGGATTACTATCAAATCCAACTGATGCAACAGAAACATAGAAATTAGAGCTAAAACTCTTATTAAAATGTTTTCTTATAAGGTTCCAATCTGTTTTTATATTCATTATTTTTCTTTATCAAATATCTTTTTAATATTCCAAAAGGAAATTTCGGGAGGTCCATTTAAAAAGTTTACAGAATTTAATTGAAACTCTTTTAAATGATCAGTAGTCATATGTTCATTTTTATAATATGAGATGTCATCCCATTCTTCATAAAGCATGATATTTGTTTCATCGTTTGGATCGATGTGAAGTTTTATATTTACAAAATGAGGTTCATGTTTAACCATTTCAATAAGATTAATTAATTCAGAAGTTGCTTCAAGTCCTTTATTAGGTTTAGCTTTAAACTTAATGACAACAATAGAATTATCTATTTCAATATCTTCGGAAGAATTACAACTAATTAGCAATAAAGGAAAAAACAAAAAGATTAATTTGAGCGGAAACTTAGTTAAAATGTACATAGTTTAGATTTTAATTATGCTATTAAAATAATAAAATCTAAAAAACTTATTTATTTTTCTGTAAGTAAATATTTTTTTAATTCTTCATATTTAGAAATATCTATGGATACCTTTTCTTTATCAATAACAGATTTAATCTGTTCTGGAAGCTTTTTGTTATAGTCGAGAACTTCTTCAACAACATTTAGAAATTTTGTAGGATGCGCTGTTTCTAAAAACACACAATGTGTATCTGGATGGTCTTTTAAATATGCTTTTGCACCGAGATAACCAACAGCACCATGAGGATCTGCAATATAACCAGAAACATCATAGATTTCTTTCATTGCTTTTTTCGTTTGGTCATCAGAAAAACTAAAAGAAAATAAGTTGTCTTGTAAGGTTTTGAAATTGTTTTTATAGATTTCCTGTATTCTTATAAAATTACTCGGATTACCAACATCCATAGCATTAGAAATGGTCTGTACAGATGGTTTTGGCTTGTATAATTGTGTTTTTATATATTCTGTAACCACATTGTTTGCATTATTAGATGCAATGAAATGTTTTATTGGTAAACCTAATTGCTGTGCCATCATGCCTGCACAAATGTTTCCAAAGTTTCCACTAGGTACAGAAAACACAATGTTATCATATTTATTTTTTAATTGCTTATAAGCAAAAATAAAATAGAGTAGTTGAGGTAACCATCTGGCAACATTTATAGAATTTGCAGATGTTAACTGCATTTTAGAGGTTAGTTCTTCATCTAGAAATGCTTGCTTTACCATATCTTGGCAATCATCAAATACACCATCGACTTCTAATGCAGTAATATTCTGGCCAAGTG
>JABDPN010000049.1 GCA_013042715.1 Flavobacteriaceae bacterium
CTACATTATTAACAACTGTTGGCTTTCCTAAAAACCCTCTTTCTACTGGAAAATATTCTTTGGTTGTAGGCTCTCCTCGTTTACCTTCCATAGAAGCTATAAGAGCAGTTTCTTCTCCACAAACATAAGCTCCAGCTCCTATTTGTATGTTTAGATCAAAATCAAAATCTTTAATGCCTAAAATAGATTTTCCTAATAGGTTATTATCATAATAAGCTTTAATAGCATTTTCAATTTTTTCTTTTAAGTATAAATATTCGGCTCTTAAATAAATAGTTCCTTTAGTTGCTCCTACAGCATATCCTGCAATTGCCATACCTTCTAAAAGTAACTCAGGGTGTGTATTTATTAACACACGATCTTTAAAAGTTCCAGGTTCTCCTTCATCTGCATTACAAATAATATATTTTTGATCAGCTTTATTGTCTTTGCAGAATTTCCATTTCATTCCAGTTGGGAAGAAAGCTCCACCACGCCCTTTAAGTTTCGAATCTGTTATTAACTCTATAATTTCTTCAGAAGAATAATCTTTCAATAATTCTAGAGCTTCACCAGGATTAAATGGTTTGAAGAAAACAGTTTTCTCGGGTTTTGGAATGTATTTAATATTATCTTTTGGATAATTACATAAACTATCTAGGGTTTCTCCAGCGCGTATTTTAGAAATTAAAGTTTTTACTTTTTCAGGAGTAAGCTCTGTAAAAGCATGAAAGTTTATTAAACAAGAGGTTTCCTGATCACTTAAACCAATACAAGAGGTTTCAAATAATCCAAAAAGTGCATCTTTGGTGACATATCCAGTTTTAATACCAAGTTGTTCTTCAAAGGCCAATTTAACTGCTTCAAAATCTGTATATTTTGAAACTATAGCATTATTTAAATAAATAGTATACTTACCAGCATCTTTAAAATGAAAAAAGTGGTAAAAGGAAATAACCCCTTCAACTTCAATCCTTGAAATATTAAACGCTTTTGATATTTTAGAAATATCATCTTTACTAATGTACCTTCTTTTTCTTTGAATGTCCCATAAAACATTAATCAAAGAGGTTTTTTGTGTTTTTCTTTCGAGAGTTTCCATAAAAAAGTCAAAATGGTTTGTAACTAAAGTAACTTTGGGGTGGATTTTAAACTATGACGAAAGTCAGATTTAATTGAGATTACGGAAAAACTAATAAGTTGTTAAAAACATTAAAATAATATTATTTTTTAAGCAAAACACTTTCTAAAAATTAAAGAAAAACAGATTTTATTGTGAAACCTCTAAAGATTTAACACGTAATTCCTTTCCGTTAATGATCGATTTAAAATTACTTTTACATTTTGGGCATGAATCATAATGATTATCTAATGCAAAAATGGTCTCACAGTCAACACATTGGGCTTTACCATTGATAATTATAATTTCTCTTTTTGTGTGTTCTAGTATTGTGCCTTTTACAGCTGATGGCCATACAAAATCTAGAGCTTCAAACTCTATTCCTGCTAAAGTTCCAATCTCTAACTCAATGCGTTCAATTGATTTAGCGTTAGCTTTTTTTGCTTCTACTTCGGCTACTCTAAGTATTCCTAAGGCAATAGATAATTCATGCATTTATTTAAGAGGTAAGAAAAATTAAACTAATAAAGATAATAATATCTGAATATTTGAGACATGATATTTATCATATTTGATTTTTAAATGTTTATATAACTTTATTGCTATCGCTCGATAATCCACTAACAACTAATTCCTTTATTTAACAATAACTAACATGAGTTCAAAAAGAAACACACAAGAAACTTATTATGAGAGTATTAAAAAGCAAGGCTACAGTCGTAGAGATTTCATGAAATTTTCAGCTTTTATAGCTGCTTATATGGGATTGGAATCTACAATGATTGGTCAAGTTGCGAAAGCTCTCGAGACCACACCTCGTTTACCAGTTATATGGGAACATTTTCAGGAATGCACTTGCTGTAGCGAGTCGTTTATTAGATCAGATCATCCCATTGTTGCTGATATAATTTTAGATAAAATATCTTTAGATTACACACAGACATTAATGGCTGCTTCAGGGCACCAAGCAGAAGCCGCTAAGCACGATACCATGAATAAATATAAAGGAGAATATATTCTTTGTGTTGAAGGCTCTGTACCAATGGGAGATGATGGAAATTATTGTTGTATCGCTGGAAAATCAGCTAAAGACACTTTAATTGAGGCTGCAGAAGGAGCAAAAGCAATTATTGCTTGGGGAAGTTGTGCGGCTAGTGGCTGTGTACAAGCAGCAAAACCTAATCCTACCAAAGCAACTCCTATACATAAAATCATTAAAAATAAACCAATAATTCGTGTTCCTGGATGTCCTCCAATTGGCGAGGTTATGGCTGGTGTTATAGTACATGTGGTTACTTTTGGTCGCTTACCAGAATTAGATAAACAAGGTAGACCAAAAGCATTTTATGCAAAAC
>JABDPN010000165.1 GCA_013042715.1 Flavobacteriaceae bacterium
TATAAATGCTACACTATGACACGCTACAATAGCAGCTGTTTCTGTACGTAATCTCGTGTTTCCCAAAGTTACAGGAATAAAATTGTGAGACAAAGCCATTTCAATTTCTTTAACAGAAAAATCGCCTTCAGGACCAATAAGAATGGTTATCTCTGTATTTGGTTTTAGTTCTTGTTTTAAAGATTTTCTATCCAATTCTTCACAATGTGCAATAAAACGTTTACCAGAAAAATCCTTTTGTATAAATTTTTTAAAAGTGATAGCATCATTAAGTTTTGGTAAATGATATTGTAAAGATTGTTTCATGGCTGAAAGCACAATTTTTTCAAAGCGTCCTTTTTTGATAACCTTTCTTTCACTGTGGTCACAAATAATAGGAGTGATGCTGTCTATTCCAATTTCAGTAGCTTTTTCGAGAAACCATTCGTATCTATCGTTCAATTTTGTTGGTGCAACAACTAGATGTAAATTATAGCTATGTTTCTCATGAAATTTACTGTTTAATATAATTGCAGAACAATGCTTAAAATCTGCACTAGTTATTTGTGCCGTAAACAACCAACCATGACCATTAGTAATATATAATGTGTCACCTTCTCGTTTACGTAATACTTTAGATATGTGTTTGCTTTCTTCTTTTGAAAACGAAAATTCTTTTGTGTATTGGTTTATATGTTGGTTATAGAATAGTTGCATAGATCAAATTTTCAACCTCGCAGAAGCCATAACATCTTGAGATGTAAAATCATCTTCTAAATATTTTAAATATCCTACTATGGCAATCATAGCTGCATTGTCTGTGGTATATTCAAATTTTGGTATATATGTTTTCCAACCAAATTTCTGTTCGCCATCTTTTAAAGCTTGTCTAATCCCAGAATTTGCAGAAACACCTCCACCAATTGCAATATGGTTAATTCCTGTTTGTTTGCTAGCAATTTTTAGCTTATCAATTAAAATTCCAATTATTGTATATTGTATAGATGCACAAATGTCGTTAAGATTTTCCTTAACAAAATCTGGATTCTTTTTGGTTTCACGTTGAACAAAATAGAGAATTGCTGTTTTTAATCCAGAAAAACTAAAGTTAAGTCCATCTACTTTTGGCTTAGTAAATTGAAATGCTTTAGGATTACCTTGTTGAGCACGTTTATCTATTTCTGGTCCAGCTGGATAACCTACGCCTAAAACTTTTCCGCTTTTATCATAAGCTCCACCAACAGCATCATCAATAGTTTCACCAATTACTTCCATATCAAAATAATGATTCACTTTTACAATTTGAGTGTGTCCACCAGAAATGGTCATGGCTAGAAATGGAAATGTTGGTTTGTCAAAACCTTCTTCATCTATATAATGTGCCAAAATATGAGCTTGCATATGGTTAACATCTATTAATGGTATACCTAAGCCATAAGCAAAAGATTTTGCAAAGGATGTTCCTACAAGTAAACTTCCCATAAGTCCTGGACCTCTTGTAAATGCAACAGCATGTAAATCATGTTTTGTAATTCCAGCTTTAGCTATAGCTTGATGTACTACAGGAACAATATTTTGTTGATGTGCTCTACTTGCTAATTCTGGTACAACGCCTCCATATTCTTCATGTATTTTTTGATTGGCAACAACATTACTTAAAACTTTACCATTACAAATTACAGCAGCAGCCGTATCGTCACAAGACGATTCAATTCCTAAAATATATATCTTTTCCAAACTCATTATATGGTTTTAGGCATAATAATTGTTTATTTTGTATTGTAAATAAACGTCTATTAATTGTCATTTTTTCGTATATACAAAGAAATGAAAAAATTATTAGCTTTTTATGGCTTTCAAAGTTGAAAAAATCAATGATTTTGAAAGAGATTATGTGTATTTTGTGACAGTAAAATTTAATTAATCTATTTATCAAGAAAATATTTAAAATAGTACTTAAAGTATTAGCAATAATTGTATTGCTGTTTATTATTTTGGTACTATTATTCTCTATTCCAGCAGTACAAACTAAACTTGGTAAATATGCTACTAATAAACTAAATGAAGACTTTGGCACAAATATTAATATTGAACGTGTAGGACTTCAATTTAATGGGGATGTAGAACTTAAGCAAATCTATATTGAAGACTACAAGCAAGATACACTTATTAGTATAGATGAGCTAAATACTTCAATTTTAAGCTTCAAGAAGTTATATGATAACAAGCTCACTTTTGGAGATATTGATATGTATGGTGTTTATTTTAACCTTAAAACTTATGAAGGTGAAAAGGACACCAATATGGACGTATTTGTAGCAAAATTTGATGAAGATAAACCAGAAGACTATAGAAGCGATTTTTTATTATCATCTAGTGATGTTACAATTGAAGACATGACTTTAAAAATTTCTGATGAAAATCGCGATCCACAACAAGTTTTAAATTTTAATAATCTGAATATTAATGCTACAGATTTTTTAATTTTTGGTCCAGATGTAAGTGCAAGAATTAATAAACTATCTTTTGAAGATAGTAGAGGTGTAGTTGTTAAAAACATGACAACCAACTATACCTATACAAGGGAAGAAATGATTTTTGAATATCTTCAAATTAAAACCGAAAATTCAATTTTAAAAGGAAATTTAAGATTCAATTACAATAGAGAAGATTTGCAACATTTTGTAGATAAAGTAAAGCTTGAAGCGACATTTAATGATTCTAAAATTGCATTAAATGAATTAAATAAATTCTATAATGAATTTGGAAATAGTCAAGTAGCAAGTTTAAATACAACACTTTATGGAACGCTTAATAATCTTACTGCAAGTCAATTGGATTTAAAAACGTCTAGGCAAACAGTAGTAGATGGAAACATTACATTTCAAAATATGTTTAGTAAAGCATCAGGAGATTTTAAAATGGATGCAAAACTGGATAGATTGTCTTCCAGTTATCAAGATTTAAGAGCTTTATTGCCAAATGTTTTAGGAAATTCTTTACCATCTTCTTTAGATTATTTAAAAAACTTCACCATAAGAGGAACAACACAAATTACACCACAAGAAATAGATGCTGATGTAGATATTGTGTCTGAATTAGGTTTGATTTCTTCAAACCTAAAAATGACTAATATTAAGAATATAGATGATGCTTCGTATAAAGGAAACATCATATTCGATGATTTTGATTTAGGAACTTTTGCAAATGATAAAAACATTGGAAATATATCATTTAATCTCGATGTAGATGGAAAAGGTTTTAATCTGGAAAAACTTAACTCTAATGTTAAAGGAACTGTTTTTGGACTGGATTTTAAAACCTACTATTATTCTGATGTTGTAGTTTCAGGAAGAGTAAAAAACAAAATTTTTGATGGTCAATTGGCTACAGAAGATAATAATGTAGATTTTGAATTTGATGGTTTAGTCGATTTTTCTAAAGATATAAATCAATACGATTTTAAAGCTAATGTAAAGCGTGCAAACCTTAAAGCCTTAAATTTTGTAACTAATGATAGTATATCTCACTTTCAAGGTATTGTAGAAATGGATATGAAAGGCACAAATTACGATGATGCTTTTGGGAATATAAGTTTTAAAAATACACTTTACAAGAACGAAAATGATGAATATTACTTTAAGGATTTTGCTATTTCATCTCGATTTGAAAATCAAGTTAGACATATTGATATTAATTCTCCAGATATAATAGAAGGTAGCTTACATGGTAATTTTAAAGTCGCAGAAACTAAAAAACTTATTGAAAATGCTTTAGGGAATATCTACACAAATTATAATGCTCATGAGGTTGAACAAAATCAATTTATTGATTTCAACTTCAGAATCTACAGTAAAATAGTTGAAGTCTTTTATCCTGAAATTAATTTTGGTCCAAACACCTATATTAGAGGTCGTGTAGAAAGTGATGCAAAAAACTTTAGGTTAACTTTTAAATCGCCACAAATTAAATATGGTAACGACTTTGCTAATAATATTCAGCTTAAAATCGATAATAAAAATCCATTATTTAATACATATGTTGAAGTAGAAAATATAGAATCTAAGGCTTATAATGTTTCAAATTTCAGTTTAATTAACGTAACCTTAAAAGATACCTTATTTATTAAAACAGCTTTTAAAGGAGGAAAAGAATACAACGATAATTTCGATTTAAACTTATACTACACAATAAACGAAGAAGACAAGTCTGTATTTGGTTTTAAGAAATCTGAAGTCGCTTTTAAAAACAATAAATGGTTTATAAATAATCAAAGAGATTTAAAAAACAAGATCATTTTCGATAGATTATTCAAATCTGTAATTATCGATAATATTGCAATGAATCATGCAGATGAAAAGATTGAACTTGTTGGTGAATTACGAGATTCTACATATAAGAATATTAATCTGGATTTTAAAAATGTTGATCTTAAAAAAATCACGCCAAACATTGATAGTCTTGCTTTGGCTGGTAATGTAAATGGTAAATTAAACATCAAACAACAAAACAATATCTATCTACCAGAATCTAATGTTACAATAGACGATTTCTCTATTAACAATTTTAATTTAGGTTCATTTAAAGCAAACATTAAAGGTAATGAGTCTTTAACTAATTATAAAGTAGATGTAAGACTTAAAGATGATACTAATGAGTCTCTAGCAGTAACAGGAGATTTAGACGTTTCTGGAGTTAATTCTACAATGGATTTAGATATTGCCTTTAAAGATTTTATACTTGAGCCATTAAATCCATTTGGAGAAGGTGTAATTACAGAAATTCGTGGTAATATAGATGGTAACGCTAAAGTTTTTGGGGCCATAAAAAGACCTGACATTATAGGTTTACTTGCATTAAATCAAGGTGGATTAGCAATACCTTATTTAAATGTAAACTATCAATTTGATGACAACACTAAAATCGCTTTACAGGAGCAAAGTTTTATTTTTAATAAAGCTAAAATGTTTGATGTTGATTTTAATTCTTCTGCAGAATTATCAGGTAAAATTAATCATGTAAATCTATCTAATTGGTCTTTAGGTTTGGATATAAATTCAGAACGATTTTTGGTTTTAAACACACAAGATAGCGAAGATGCTTTATACTATGGTACAGCTTATGTTAATGGGAATGTGGATATTTCTGGTCCAACAGATCAATTAGTAATTAAAGCAGAAGTAACTTCTGAAGAAGGTACTATTTTTAAAATTCCTTTAAACGATACCAATACTTTTGAAAACTCGTATATACATTTTTTAAGTCCTGAAGAAAAAGAAGCTAAAATTAGTGGAGAAGAGCTTGTTATAGAAAATATAAAAGGATTGGAAATGGATTTTGATTTATCTGTAAATGAAAACGCAGAAATTGAAATTGTTATTGATAAGGCATCTGGAAGTACTATTAGAGGACGTGGAAATGGTGGTTTATTAGCACAAATAAATACCAATGGAAAATTCAATATGTATGGTGACTTTATTGTATCAGAAGGTGTATATAATTTTGTATATCGAAAGATAATCCAAAAGAAATTTGAAGTATTATCTGGAGGGACTCTAGTTTGGGAAGGCGACCCTCTTAAAGCAGAAATCAATATTAAAGCCTTACACGAAGGTATTAGTGCAAACCCTTCTGTATTATTAGACAATCCAATTAACCAAAGTATTCCTGTAGAAGTTGAAGTACATTTAACTTCTCAGTTAGAAAAACCAGATGTGAATTTTGATGTACGTTTTCCAAATGTAAATACAACGCTTAACACAGAGCTTAAAGATAGATTAAGAGATAAAGACAAAAGAGAATTTCAAGCCTTGTCATTACTTGCAACAGGTTCGTTTAGGAGTGAATTAACTTTCGATTCTAAAGATGCTTTCGGAATTGTTTCAGATGGTGTTACCAATATTTTAAACGAAATTATTTCAGATGGAAACGATAAGTTTAATGTTAATCTTGACTTAGAAATTGGAGAAACAAGACCAGAATACGAAACAGACAGTCGTGTAGGATTTGCATTATCTACAAAGCTTAGCGATCGTGTTTTAATAAATGGTAAAGTTGGTGTGCCAATTGGTGGAGTAAGCGAATCTACTGTAGCTGGAGATTTTGAAGTTGAAGTATTACTAAATGAAGACCGAACATTATCGTTAAAATTCTTTAATAGAGAAAATACAATTCGATATTTTGGAGAACAAATTGGATATACTCAAGGTTTAGGATTATCATACAATGTAGAATTTGATAATTTAAAAGAATTATTACACGAATTATTTTCAAAAAATAAAGAACAAAAAGCTATTGGAAATATAGATTCTAAATTTGAAGAATCTGGATTGCCAAAATATATAGATTTTACAGAAAAATAAACTATTAGTATTAAAGAATTCAAAAAATAATCAACATTTTTACAAGAAGTTATTAACGAAATCGATTGAATTTTAGCATTTTAAGAAAATATGACAATTATTAGTTTTTTAAGCCAACAAGTTTCTTAATTTTATACTTCTAATTAGAAAAGAATGATAAAAAAAATAACAAAAATAGCTGTAATGACATCAGGAGGTGATGCTCCAGGCATGAATGCGGCCATAAGATCTGTAATTCGGACAGCTTCATATTATAAATTAGATACAGTTGGTATTTACAGAGGATATCAAGGACTAATTGAGGGAGACATTGTTAAGATGGATGCAAGAAGTGTTCATCATATTATTCAAAAGGGTGGAACAATGTTAAAAACAGCTCGTTCTGAAGAATTTAGAACGATTGAGGGAAGAAGAAAAGCACATGAAAACTTAGTAAACAATGAAATTGATGCTTTAGTTGTTATAGGTGGTGACGGTTCTTTTACTGGAGGTATGATTTTTAATAAAGAATTCAACTTTCCAATTATTGGGATTCCAGGTACTATAGATAACGATATTTTTGGTACTGATTTCACTATTGGTTACGATACAGCATTAAATACCGCAGTAGAATGTATTGATAAAATTAGAGATACAGCAAGCTCGCATAACCGTTTATTCTTTGTTGAGGTTATGGGAAGAGATGCTGGACATATAGCTTTAAATGCAGGAATTGGCGCAGGAGCAGAGGAAATATTAATTCCAGAAGAAGATATGGGAATTGATAGATTATTAAT
>JABDPN010000167.1 GCA_013042715.1 Flavobacteriaceae bacterium
CTTGAGCACCATACGTCCCATATGATACATTAGGCCAACCGCTAAACACAATAGCAGGCCAACCATCAAATTGAACTCGAACTTTTTCACCTATGTGAATTAGAGGTAAATCAATTGGTTGTACAAAAGTTTCCACCGCAAAATCAATTTCTTTGGGCATAATACCAACCAAGCGATCACCTTCTTTAAAAGTTTCACCTATACCTCCTTTTATTGCTTTATTAATAACTCCACTCTGCGGTGCAGTAACATAAAGTAAACTATTTCGTCTTTTATAATTCGAATATGTATTTTCCAATTTAGTTACTTGAGCCGAGGTATTGAATTGATTGGATTGTGCAGTGAACATATCACTTTGAGCTTTAGATATTTTGTCTTGGTATTCTGCCCTTATTCGAGATATTTCAACTTTACTATTTATTAAATTATTTTTACTAGTTAGAAGTTTGTTTTCTTGTGAAATCAATTTTGCTTGTGACTCTTGTAATTTAATCCTTTTTTCTTCGACATCTTTCATGGCTTTTAGCCCCTCTTCTTGTAATGTTATATCGCGGTTATATTGGGTCTGTGCTACAGTTAGATTTGTTTTTGTGGCTTCAAAATCTATACTATCACTTTGGACTTTTAGTCTTGCTTGAATTAGTTTATTCCTAGCTTGCTCAAGTTTTAAATTTTGTTCATTTTTAAGTGCTAAAATCTGTCTATTCAAAGCATCTACCTTTGACCCATACGCATTTACTGAAGAAGATTTTGCTCTAATTTGATCTCCTGTTCGTTCTACTAGTCTATCATCAAAGTATTCACTTTTGATTTCTGAAATTCTAAGAATTGTGTCACCTTTATTTACTGCATCTCCTTCTCTAACATACCATTCTTCAATACGTCCAGGTATTTGTGATTGTATTGTCTGTGGTCTTTGATCTGGTTTCAAAGTGGTTACAAATCCTCTACCTGTAATGTTTTGGGTCCAGGGTAAAAACATTACAATTAGTCCAATTAAAGCGAACACAAGCAGAAATTTATTCAATTGTTTATAGTAATTTTTGTTAAATACATATTGTCCAGATTTAAAATCTGTCAAGGATACTTTTTTATTTAACTGATTGTTTGATATATTAAGCATGATTTGTATTTATTATTTCTCCTTTTTTTAATTCTACAGTAATATTACACTTAGCTTTCCATTCAGGATTGCTACTTACAATTACAAGTGACCAAGGGTTTTTCTTATCTGTCAAAAAGTTTATGATTCTCAATGTTTCTTCATTATTAAACTGATGTAAAGCATCTTCAAGAATTAAAAGTTTTGGTTGTTTTATTATGGCTCTTGCTAAAACTATTTTCTTTGTTATTTGAAAAGAAATTTGTTTACCCTCAGGATATAATATTGCATTTAAACCTTTTGGTAACTCTTTTAAAAAATCATTAAGACCAACTAAATCCATAACATCATGAATTGTATCATCTGAAATAGATTTATCACCAAAAGTAATATTATCTCTAATGGTACCTTCAAAAGGTGTTTCTTCTGAAAGGCAAAGTCCCAAATGAGACCTGTAGTGATTTATAAATAAGCTTTTTAGAGAAACATTATTCACGTATACTAATCCTTTTGAAGGCTGAATAATTCCAGCTATTAATCTTAAGAGACTAGATTTGCCTGAGCCACTTTCTCCAGTAACAAGTAATCTTGTTTTTGGTTCAACTTTTAAACTAATATCCTTTAGGATTGGTTTTTCTCTCTCCTCTACTTGATAAGATGCATGATCTAATTCTAATGTAAAAGAGTTTTTAAATTCGGGTGTTTCTCCAGTTTGATCTTCAAGTTCTTTGTCTACAACATAACCAATTTTTTCAAGTGAAGTTAATATATCATAAAATGATTCTAAGCCAAGAATTAGTTTTTCAACAGATGCAACTACTAATAAAATAATAATTTCTGCAGCAACAAATTGACCTATATTCATCTCTTGATTAAGTACTAGAGCTCCACCAATCAATAATAAACTTGCAGTAACTAAAATCTTAAATCCAATCATTTGCGTGAATTGCAAAATCAATATTTTAAAATGACTTTCTCTGGCCTTTAAATATTCTGCAACTAAATTATCATTTTTATCTATTGCTAAATTCGTTTTACCAGAAAGTTTAAAGCTAACAACAGCACGAGCAACCTCTTGAATCCAGTGCGCCACTTTATATTTGTTTTTTGACTCTTCTAGACTTGTTTGCAAACCCTTTTTTGCTGTATACTTAAATACAACATAAATAAGAAGTAACAACATCAAGCCAAAAATTATAAAGAAAGGATGATAAAATGATAATAAAATTAATGCAAATAAAATTTGTAGAACAGCTGTAGGAACATCAATTAATATTTTTGACAACCCTTTCTGTACAGAAATAGTATCAAAAAATCGATTGGCTAACTCTGGTGGATAATAATTTCTTAATTCAGTCATTTTAATTTTAGGGAATCTGTAGCTTAATTCAAAAGACGCTCTCGTAAAAATACGTTGTTGAATGGTTTCAATAATTCTTAACTGCATAAGTTGTAAACCTCCCGCAAAAGCTACCCCTAATGTGACAAGAATAACTAAAACAACCCATGATGTAGATACTTGTGCACCTTGGATTAAATTTATAATAGCCTGTATACCAAGCGGGAGTGATAAGGTTACAAAACCTGAAAAAATCGCATAATAAAGTATTTGAAAGATGTCTCTTTTTTCTAGTTGAAGCAAGCCTATTAGTCTTTGCCATGGCGTTAATTTTTTATTATCCATTATAAATTGCTTTAAAAGTTAAGTCAGTAAAAAAATCAGTGGGTGAAACATTCTTGTTACAGTCTGTTATAGACACAAAATGGTCTTTTAAGAAGTGTTGATGTAAAGCACCATCAAGAATAGTACTAGCCAAACTGCTGGCATATTTATATTTATTATTGATATCTAAGATCATATCTCTAATTCTATGTATAACACGTTTGTAAACAATAAAATAACCTTCTTTGTTTTCCTGATCAACTTCTTTTGTTAAAAAAGATTTTGAGTTTTCATGTACAATTATTTTATTCAATTCAACTTCGTTTATATGAACATAACTGGAATCTTCTTTAACAGCTCTTGTTGCAACCTCTATTGCTTTTTTTAAACGCTCTTCTTTATTATTGACACTATGCGTTTCAATAACTAGTTGATATTCAATCCAGGCCCAATACCAAGATGAAAAATAGACTAATAATTTGTGTTTATTTTCAAAATATCTGTAGATTGAGCTTTCATTTGAACCAATTCTACCTCCCAACTTTTTAAATGTGAAGGCATCAAATCCTATTTCATGAATCAAAGTAATACTATCTTGTATAATACGCTTACCTAAATCAGAAGACTCAGGATCCTTAATATATATTCGTTCAGGAACAGATATTTTAATGTTAGTTAATAGTTTTTCCATTTTTTAATATAATTTGGTTGCAAATATAATAGTGTTATTTAAATTATTAATAGTAATACTATCAAATTTGTGTTAAAATTTTTTAATAGTTGAAATATATTATTGTTTCCAATACTTAATTAGATAAAATTTTGTGAAAAATTTCTTTCTCAGTACATTTAAACAAATCAATAGTTTATGCTAAGAAAAGTTTTTGGAAGTGCTGTTTTTGGAGTAGAAGCAACAACAATTACAGTAGAAGTAAATGTCGATAAAGGTATTGGTTATCACTTAGTTGGTTTGCCAGATAATGCTATAAAAGAGAGTAATTATAGAATTGCTGCAGCACTTAAAAATAATGGCTATAAAATACCAGGAAAGAAAATTACTATTAACATGGCTCCAGCTGACCTGCGTAAAGAAGGATCTGCTTACGATTTGACCTTAGCTATTGGTATTCTTGCTGCATCTTCTCAAATTAAAGCAGAAAATCTTGAGAACTTCTTAATTATGGGAGAATTGTCTTTGGATGGTAGTTTGCAACCTATTAAAGGAGCCTTACCTATTGCGGTAAAAGCTCGAGAGCAAGGTTTTAAGGGCTTTATTTTACCAAAACAAAATGCTAAAGAAGCAGCCATTGTTAGTGATATTAAGGTTTTTGGCGTAGATAATATACAGGAGGTTATTAACTTTTTTGATAAAGAGATACCAATAGAACAAACCATTATTGATACACGAAAGGAATTCTACAAAAACCTCGATTTCCCTGATTTTGATTTTGCAGATGTAAAAGGGCAAGAAAGTATTAAACGTTGTATGGAAATAGCGGCAGCTGGAGGACATAACATTATTCTAATTGGTCCACCAGGAGCAGGAAAAACTATGTTAGCTAAACGGCTACCTTCTATATTACCTCCTATGACCTTACATGAAGCGCTAGAAACCACTAAAATACATTCAGTTGTAGGAAAGGTTAAGGATTCAGGGTTAATGGCACAGCGACCATTTAGGAGCCCACATC
>JABDPN010000168.1 GCA_013042715.1 Flavobacteriaceae bacterium
AATAAATGAATATGTTTAGCTCCAGCAACACAACCAGCAATTGCTGCTTTTTGACCATCGTTAGAAAGTCCTTTGCCAGCATTAAAAACACCACCTCCATTTGAGAATTGAATAATTACAGGAGCATTTAAATCTCTTGCAGTTTCTAATACTCCATTTATAGAACTTGATCCTATTACATTTACAGCAGGAAGGGCAAATCCTTTTTCTTTAGCATATTTAAAAATTTCTTGTACTTCTCTTCCTGTAGCTACTCCAGGTTTAATATTATGACTCATAATTATTTGGTTTTATATTACACAATTTAATGTTCAAAAATAATCAATATTTGCTTAATAATTGTGCTTTTTATCAAGTACTTAGGTCTTTTAAAAATACTAAATCGATATAGTTTATAACTTTCGAATAATTTAGAATGGATAGTTAATTCCTATGTTATAAACAGCGTTTGAAAAGTTGTAATCGTTAAACCATCGGTTTTGATCTTTATAGGATGGATCGTAAGTTTTAAAACCAATATCGCCTCTAAGTATAAAGAACCCAAAATCGTAACGTAGACCAAATCCTGAACCTATTGCAATGTCTTTTAAAGATTTAAAACCAGTAAATGTAGCATCTTCATCATCTACATCATCTAGGACGTTCCATATGTTCCCTGCATCGACAAAAAATGCACCATCAAGATTTCCAAATAGTTTATAACGATGCTCTATACTTAAAGCAATTTTCATATTTGCCTCATTAAATTCGTTTTTACTATCAGTACTTCCAGGACCTAAATTATAAGCTGTCCATGCTCTATTATCGTTAGCTCCACCTGCAAAGAAACTCTTAGAAAATGGAATACTAGAAGAATTACCATATGGTATGGCAATACCAAAAAAACTTCGCATTGCGATTACATTATTTCTTCCTAATCCCCAAAGTTTAATGTAATCAAATTCTGTTTTAGCATATTGTGAAAATCGAATTCCAGATAATTCGTAGTTACCATCGCTATTTTTAGGTTTGTTTAAAAGGCCAGAAAGTGTATTTAGCATGTTTCCAGCAAATTCAGCTTTAAATCTAAATATTGAAAAATCATCATCAAAAACACTTTCTCTTCTGTCTTTTATATAACTAAAGTTACTAGCTAGAATAAAGTTGTTTTCTGTAAGTCGTTCTTTTCTTTCTTCAATATTTCTTATTGTATTATAATCGTCTGGATTTGATAATTCATAATCTTGATTGTCTAAAACAAGATTAATAAATTGGTCTGCACTATCTTCTATTAAACTTAAGCTTCCATCTTGATTGGTTTCTAGATATTCATTGGGAGTGTTATATGAATTTAAAGCAATTTCTTCGACTGTGTCAAATGAATTTTGGTAAACACTAAAGTAATTGTCTGGGTTTAAGTTTTTAACATATTGTGCATTAAATAAGTCTACACTATTTGTTACAGTTAATGAAGGATACCAATTGTAATTAAAAATTCCATTAATTGTTTGTTTGTCTAGTCCAATATTTTTCTGACTTGTAAATCCTAAACTTATTCTTGTACTAGGTGACATATATTTAGGTATAACTTTTTCAGTTTTTATTGGGAAAAACATTCTTGGTATTGTGAGTTTTATATCAGCACCTAACTCATTTATATCAAAAAACTGACTACTATCTTCTGCACCATCTTTAGAAGCACCAATTGAACCTAATGCAGAAATTTCTAATGTTTCTGCTCCTTTAAACACATTTCTTGTTAGGAGTGAGGTGCTAAAAGAAAATCCGACAGTTTGAATATTACTTTGTGAGACATTAAAGTCAAAACCTAAACCATATTTTTTTCTAGGTGTTAAAAATATATTTGCTGTAAGCGTTGTATCAATCTCGTTTTCAATATATTCAATGTTAGGATATTTAAATGTTTTTAATTCATTTAGATATCTATAAGTTCTAGTTCTATCAATATCTGAAAAAATATTTCCTTTGGATATTAAAATAGCATCTGTTAACGCTTTTGGTCTATATTTAAGTTTTCCGTAACTATAAAAGTTATAACCTTTAAATTGTGCAGAATCTTGAAATACTTTTCCTCTGTTTTCAAATGCATCGTCTGTTATAATATTTACGTCTTTTATTTTATATTTTTTGAAAGGAACTCTAGTTATTGAATCTTCATTTCTAATTATTCTGTTCTGTATTTGAACATTTACATTAACCTTATTATTAGTTCCTATTGTATCATTTTCAAAACGTATATAATCTTGAGAAAAGTGATAAATACCTGAGTTTCTAAAGTCTGTAGTTAAGCGTTCTCTTTCTTTTTCAAAATCTATGGCTTTAAACTGGTTTCCTTTTATTAATAAAGATTTCTTCTTTGTATTTCTATATAAAGTATCTAAAATTGGAGTTGCAATACTACTTGTGATTGAATCTAATTTATAAGGATTTTTAGTATTAACAAAGTAAGTTACTGTTGCGCGTTTAT
>JABDPN010000177.1 GCA_013042715.1 Flavobacteriaceae bacterium
GCACTTCATGGTCTACATTGCTTGGTAAGGTTGCCATGACATAGGCATTTTTGTCTATGGAAACATCAGACATTCCAATGTCTTTTAAATCTTCAACAAGCTTCTTAGCTAAATCCCATTGTTTCTCTGTGCTTGGAGTTGTTTCACTGTTTGGATCACTTTCAGTATCAATCTTTATATAACTTACAAAACGGTCTACTATTTTTTTTCTGTCTAACATAATGATTCAATTTTACTCAAAAGTACTCAAGAACTAAGACAAGAGCAAGTCTTATTCTGTTTCTTTTTTATTGAAAGAAATTACGTTATTTTTGCACCAAATCCTTCTCAATGTATAAGCTTTTAATTCGACCTATTTTATTCTATTTTGATCCGGAAAACGTTCATCATTTTACATTTTCAGTATTAAAGTTTATAAATAAAATACCTTTCGTTTCTAGACTAATAAGATTATATTTTCAATTTGAAGACAAAGCTCTAGAAAGACAATTGTTTGGCTTTACCTTTAAAAACCCAGTTGGATTAGCTGCTGGTTTTGATAAGAATGCAGTGTTATATAACGAACTCTCACATTTTGGTTTTGGGTTTATAGAAATAGGAACTGTTACACCAAGAGCACAGAAAGGAAATCCTAAGAAACGCTTATTTAGATTAAAATCTGATAAAGGTATTATTAATAGAATGGGTTTTAATAATAAAGGTGTTGAAGCAGCAATATTGGAACTTAAGAAGGGAAATAAGAATGTTATAATTGGAGGGAATATTGGTAAAAATACAGATACTTTACTTGAAGATTATACAAGAGACTATCTAGAATGCTTTAATGATTTACATCCTTATGTAGATTATTTTGTATTGAATGTAAGTTGTCCTAATGTAGGAAGTCACGCAAAACTTTCAGATAAAGATTATTTAGAAGAATTAATTAGTGAAATTAAAAAAGCGAATAATGAATTTGAAAACCAAAAACCAATTTTATTAAAAATAGCTCCAGATTTAAATACCTTACAACTTGACGAAATTATTGAGCTGGTTGCTACAACAAAAATTGATGGTATAATTGCAACTAATACATCTGTTTCTCGAGAAGGTTTAAAAGCATCTAATAAACGACTTGATGCCATTGGAAATGGCGGTTTAAGTGGGAAACCTATTAAAGAGCAAAGCACAAAAGTTATTAAATATTTAGCAGAAAAAAGTAATAAAGCATTTCCAATAATTGGAGTTGGAGGTATTCATTCTGCTGAAGATGCACTGGAGAAATTAAATGCTGGAGCAGACTTGATTCAGATTTATACAGGATTTATCTACGAAGGTCCTAAACTTATAAAAAGAATTAATAAGGCAATTCTTAATCAATAAATTGTTTTATTTTTAATAACTAATGGATAAGAGCATAAAAATAATTGAATGTCCTCGTGATGCTATGCAAGGCATTAAAACTTTTATTCCAACAGATAAAAAAGTACAGTATTTACAATCTTTATTACGCATAGGTTTTGATACTATTGATTTTGGAAGTTTTGTATCCCCAAAAGCTATACCTCAAATGGCTGATACCGCAGAAGTTTTAGCTAATCTAGATTTAAGTAAAACCGAAAGTAAATTACTAGCTATTGTTGCTAATACACGAGGAGCTCATGATGCTTCTGAGTTTTTAGAGGTTGACTATTTAGGATTTCCATTTTCAATATCAGAAAATTTCCAAATGCGTAATACGCACAAAACCATAGCACAATCTGTAGTGACTTTGAAAGAAATTCTTGAAATAGCAGAACGTAAAAGTAAAAAAGTAGTTGCATATTTATCAATGGGTTTTGGTAATCCTTATGGTGACCCTTGGAATGTTGAAATTGTTGCTCAATGGACAGAACGATTAAGTAAAATGGGAATTGAAATACTCTCGTTGAGTGATACTATTGGTAGTTCTACCCCAGAGATAATAGACTATTTATTCTCGAATTTAATTCCGCTATATCCAGAAATAGAATTTGGAGCACACTTACATACAACACCTTACTCGTGGTACAAAAAAGTTGATGCTGCATATAAAGCTGGTTGTAAGCGTTTTGATGGAGCGATTCAAGGCTTTGGAGGCTGTCCAATGGCTAAAGACGACTTAACAGGAAACATGCCAACAGAAAAACTGTTATCGTATTTTACCTCAAAAAAAGAAATCACAAATCTTAATGCACTAAGCTTCGAAAGTGCTTATAATGAAGCGTCTAAAATCTTCAATAATTTTTCTTAATTATTTGTTAAAGACTAATAGATAAAAATTATTTAGATTTATTCTAAATAGTTTTTCTATAAGTGTTTTTGTGAGTAGTTTTGTGCTTTATTTAAAATTAGTCTAAATAAAAAGAACTAACTCAATTATAATTAAAATGAAGATTATAAAAACTATTGCATTACTCTTAATATGCAATTTATCGTTTTCTCAAACAGTAAGTCAGGATACTACTAGTACTCGAAATCAACAACGAAATGCTGCTCAAAATATTTTGAATGGAACTGTATCTAAAGGGATAACGCTTGGAGGATATGCTGAAATCCATTATAACCAACCTGAAGGCGATAATGGAATAATGGACGTACATCGACTAGTTGTCTTAATGGGTTATAAGTTTAATGATAAAGTTCAGTTTATAACAGAAATAGAGTATGAGCATGTGAAAGAATTGTATATAGAACAAGCCTTCTTAAACTATAGTTTAAACGATAATATTAATTTAAGAGGTGGTTTAATGTTAGTGCCAATGGGAATTGTTAACGAATACCACGAACCAACAACATTTAATGGCGTAGAACGTCCTAATGTTGATAAGAGCATTGTGCCGTCAAC
>JABDPN010000183.1 GCA_013042715.1 Flavobacteriaceae bacterium
CTTCGAATAAATCTGGTTTCATTTAGGTGTGTTTTATTTTCAAATTTATAAATTACCTACTAATAGATTACATTTTTAAATAGAAATCTTTTGTAAGTTCAATATAATCTTTTGTGTAATTATGACGAGAGGTCTCAATAATTAATTCATTAATAGTTATAGCTCTTTTATCATGTGATAATTTAATAAAGCTACGTTTTATAGTAGATTCTGTAGTACCTTTTAGATGAAGAATTTTATTAGGAAATAACTTATGTTTTTTTGATAATTCTAAAAACTCAATTTCATCCTCATAAGGAATTACAACATGAAAAAAGCCATTTTTTTCTAAAAGTATTGAAACACTTTCTAAAAGATGCTTAAAAGGTAAAGCATCTTTAAACCTTGCTAAATCACGTTCTTTGTTTTTGCTTTTATAATCTTCAGAATAAAAAGGGGGATTAGAAACTATTAAATCGTATTTGTCTTCAATTTCTTCAGTAAATTCTTCTAATGAAGCATGGTAGCAAAACAGCCTATTATTCCAAGGAGAGTTTTCAAAATTATCAACGCATTGTTCGTAAGCTTTTTCATCAATTTCTATAGCATCAATTAATTCGGCATTACTTCGTTGTGCGAGCATTAAGGCAAGTACCCCTGTTCCTGCTCCAATATCTAAAATAGAATTAGGATTGTTTTCTAAATTCACCCAAGAACCTAAGATTACAGCGTCTGTTCCAATTTTCATGGCACATTTATTTTGTTCTACAGTAAATTGTTTAAAAACAAAAGGTTTACTCATTATCGAGATATAAATCTATTAATCCAGGAGGTGTTTCAACACTTATAGTTTTTTGTTTCCTATTAACTTCAATTATAAATTGATCGTTCATAGGAATTAGGATTTCAATACCATCTTTATCAATTTCAAAAAGAGCTTGGGCAGTAGAATCATTAATTCCTTTTATAGTACCGACATCGCCATAATTAACATCTTTTATCGTAAACCCAATTACTTCATGAAAGTAAAACTTTTTGCCTTTGAGTTTTGGTAATAATTCTAATGGTAAGTATAATTCACTTTTTAGTAAACTATCGGCATCTGATTCAGTTTTTACTTCTTCTAATTTTAATCTTAATAAATCTGATTTATGGAGTTGAGAAGATTCTATAAAAAAAGGAATAAGAGAATTTCGAACCTGAATAAAAACAACATCTAAGTTTTCGTACAAATCTGGTTGATCTGTATCGAGTTTAGCTAATAATTCGCCTTTAAAACTGTATTTTTTTACAATTTTACCTAAGTAAAAACAATCTTCTTTTTTCATACCATTAAATAAAAAACCTGACAATACAATATTGTCAGGTTCAAAAATATAAAACATTTTGTTTTCTATTCTTCTTCATTTGAAGCAGAAGTTTCTTCCTCAACTTCCTCTACTTCTGGAGTAGCTGCTGCAATTCGCGCTTCGTTTACAGCTTTTTCAGCTTCTAATGCTTTTGCTTTAGCTTCTGAATCTGCTTTAGTTAAGCTATCTTTTTTAGCATTAATTTTAGCTTCTTTTTCTTCTAACCAAGCATTAAATTTCTTTTCTGCTTCTTCTTCAGAAAATGCGCCTTTTGCTACACCTCCAGCTAAATGATGTTTTAGCATTGCCCCTTTATAAGACAAAATTGCTCTTGCTGTATCAGTTGGTTGTGCTCCATTTTGAAGCCATTTAACTGCGCCATCAACATTTAAATCAATAATTGCTGGATTTTTGTTTGGATTGTAAACTCCTAATTTTTCTAAGAATTTACCATCTCTTTTTGATCTTGCATCTGCTGCAACAATCCAGTAAAAAGGTTTTCCTTTTTTACCATGTCTTTGTAATCTAATTTTAACTGCCATATAAATTAATTAGTGAGGTTCTCGACCTCTATTATTAATGAGTGCGCAAATATACTACATTTTATTAATTCTCAATTAATTGTTTAAATTTTTTATTTTACATTTGGAATTCAATAAAAATATTATGCAAAGATTTATAGTTTTAATTTTGGTTGTATTTCTGACATTAAGTTGTGGAGATGATGTTCAATTTAATGACCCAGCTTTTCAAGCAAATAAAGGTGGAGAATATTGGAAAGCATTATTTTATGCATCAGATATTGATTTTGGAGGCTTTTTAGTAGAAGGAGGAAATAATATTGAAACTGTACAACTTTTTACATTTAATGATACAAGAGGAACATTTGAATTAGGAGGAGATAGTGAAAATGTTGCAATATTTAGAGATGCAAATGGTATAGTATACTCTACAGCCAATCAACCTGATCCGAGTCTTTCAGTATATCCTGCTGATGGCCAAATAATTGTTGATGATATTTCTAATACAGATCCTAAAACTATACGGGGTACATTCTGGTTTAATGCTTATACGGCAGATGGACTACAATATATAAATTTTAACGAAGGAGTCTTTTACAACATACCTTTAATTGGAGGTTTAGAAATTATTCAGAATTAGAACATTAAAATATTCTGTAAAGCGCAACATATGTTGCGCTTTTTTTTGTTCATAACTTTCCTGAAGACAAGTTATAATAATTCTTATTTTTAAATTCTTATTTTTCATTTTAAAGCTATTTTATGTTTTTAATCTTTGATACCGAAACTACTGGTTTACCTAAACGTTGGAATGCACCAATTACTGATACAGATAATTGGCCTAGAGCAATACAAATTGCTTGGCAACTCCATGACGAAATGGGAAACTGTTTGGAGCATCAGGATTATTTAATTAAACCAGAAGGTTTTAATATCCCATTTGATGCTGAGAAAATTCATGGTATTTCAACGGAACTAGCTTTGGAACAAGGAGAAGATTTAGAGAAAATTCTATACAAATTCAATAATGCGCTTTCTAAGACAAAATTTGTCGTAGGTCAAAATGTTAGTTTTGATTTGAATATAATAGGATGTGAATTTCACAGAGAAAATGTTAAAACAAATCTATTAGAGCTCCCAGTTCTAGATACATGTACAGAACATACGGCATTACTTTGTAGAATTCCAGGAGGTAGAGGCGGTAAATTTAAACTACCAACCTTAACAGAGTTACATGAGTATTTATTTAAAAAACCATTTTTAGATGCCCATAATGCAACAGCAGATGTTGAAGCTACAACTCGGTGTTTCTTTGAGTTAGTTAGAAGGCAGGAATATACTAACGAACAATTAGATGTCCCTTCAGAATTCTTTAAAAACTTTTCCGAGCAAAATCCAGATATAATTCGTTTAATTGGTCTTAAGCATGTTAACTTAAAAAAAGCTTCTGACAAGATTAGACAACGCATTCAGAAGGGACTAGAGGAAGTAATAGTAGATGATAAGGAAAATGTAGATACTTCGCATCTTAATAGTCATAGTTTTGTTCATCTTCATAATCATTCTCAGTTTTCAATTTTACAATCAACAATGAGCATAAAAGAGTTGGTTCAAAATGCTGTAACAAACAATATGTCAGCAGTTGCTTTAACTGATCATGCAAATATGATGGGAGCTTTCCATTTTGTTAAAGAAGTGAATAATTATAATGCAGTTTTAAAAAACAAAATAGCTAAAGCAATTTCAGAAGGTAAAGAAGCAAATTACAATGAAATAAAGCCAATAGTAGGATGCGAATTTTTTGTATGTGAAGATCATTTAGATAAGTCTCATAAAGATTATGGCTATCAAATAGTTTTATTAGCTAAAAACAAAAACGGTTATCAGAATCTTGCAAAAATGTCTTCTATTGCCTATACAGATGGATTTTATTATGTGCCAAGAATTGATAAATCTGTAATTGAGAAATATAAAGAAGATATCATTGTTTTAACTGGAAATCTATATGGTGAAGTACCAAGTAAATTGTTAAATGTTGGTGAGAAACAAGCCGAAGAGGCTTTGTTATGGTGGAAAGAAAAATTTCAGGACGATTTGTATGTTGAAATTATGCGGCATAACCAAGAAGACGAAAACAGAATTAATCCAGTATTAATAACTCTTGCTAAAAAACACAACGTAAAAATTGTGGCAAGTAATAACGTATACTATTCTAAAAAAGAAGATGCAAATGCACATGACATATTATTATGTGTAAAAGATGGTGAAAAGCAAGCAACACCAAAAGGACGTGGGCGAGGATATCGATATGGACTTCCAAACGACGAGTATTACTTTAAGTCTGATGAAGAAATGAAAGAACTCTTTAAAGACATTCCTGAAGCCATAATAAACACGAATGAAGTTATAGATAAAATTGAATCTTACCAATTGGCAAGAGAAGTTCTTCTTCCAGCTTTTAAGATCCCTAAAGAATTTGTAGATTATCAAGATGCAATTGATGGTGGTAAACGAGGTGAAAATAGTTACTTAAAACACATAACGTACCAAGGCGCTAAAAGGCGTTATGGAGAACTTACTCCAGAAATTAAAGAACGCATAGAATTTGAGCTAAATACAATCAAAAACACTGGATATCCAGGATACTTTTTAATTGTTGAAGACTTTATTAGAGAAGCCAGAAATATGAATGTTTCTGTTGGCCCAGGAAGAGGTTCTGCTGCAGGTTCTGTAGTAGCATATTGTTTATGGATTACCAATATAGATCCTTTAAAATACGATTTACTTTTTGAGCGTTTCTTAAATCCAGATCGTGTGAGTATGCCAGATATTGATATAGACTTTGATGATGAAGGAAGAAGTAGAGTCATGGATTATGTTATAAATAAGTATGGTGCAAATCAAGTTGCACAAATTATTACTTATGGAACAATGGCTGCAAAATCTTCAATAAGAGATACAGCACGTGTTCTAGATTTACCCTTAGGAGATGCAGATAGAATTGCAAAACTTATTCCTACTATGTCTAAACTTAAAAAGATATTTGGTTTAGATGCAAAAGAATTGAAAGGTAAGTTTAGATCCGAAGATTTAGAGAAAGTAAATCAACTTTTAAATATATCTGAGGGTGAAGATCTTGAAGCAGAAACGGTAAATCAAGCAAGAAAATTAGAAGGTTCTATACGTAACACAGGAATACACGCTTGTGGTGTAATTATTACACCGGATGATATCACAAATTTTGTTCCTATAGCAACTGCTAAAGATTCTGATTTGTATGTTACTCAATTTGATAATGCTGTTGTAGAAAGTGCAGGATTATTAAAAATGGATTTCTTGGGTTTAAAAACCTTAACACTTATAAAAGATACAGTTAAGATTGTTAAAGCTAAACACGGTATTCAATTAGATCCAGATAATTTCCCGTTAGATGATGAAAAAACTTATGAATTATTTCAACGTGGAGAAACAATAGGTATTTTTCAATACGAATCTCCTGGTATGCAAAAACATTTAAAAGATCTTAAGCCAACAGTTTTTGACGATTTAATTGCAATGAATGCATTGTATCGTCCAGGACCAATGGAATATATTCCAAGTTTTATTAATCGTAAACATGGAATTGAGGAGATAAAGTACGATTTGCCAGAAATGGAAGAATACTTAAAAGAAACCTATGGTATTACAGTTTATCAGGAGCAGGTAATGCTTTTATC
>JABDPN010000185.1 GCA_013042715.1 Flavobacteriaceae bacterium
GTAATTAGTTCTTCAAGTGGCTTAGAATTTGCATACGAAGGAGAAACATGGAATAATGGTGTTTTTACATATGCTCTTCTTGAAGGATTAAAAACAGGCAATGCGGACTTGAACAATGATACTACAACGACAATTTCTGAAATTAAAACTTATGTTTCAAGAAAAGTAAATGCTTTAACAAAAGGGAAGCAAAAGCCAAACAATAGAGCACTTAATTTAGAGTTAGATTGGTCTTTATATTAAATATACACTATTCAACCAACACAAATGCAGCCCATTTTTCTGGTGAATCTTTGTAAATATTAGACATTGTTCGTTGCGTTGAATTAAAAGCTTCACGAACTTTCAAGCCACCTAACCAATTTGTGTAAAACGAGTTCATAAACTCTACTGTTTCTTTATCTGGCACTTCCCAAAGACTCATTACTATAATATCTACACCTGCCATTTTAAAAGCACGTTGAAGACCATAAACACCTTCACTTCCATCTATATCTCCAAGTCCAGTTTTACAAGCGCTTAGAACGACCATATCTGTGTTTGATAAATCCAAATTTGATATTTCTAACGCTGTTAAAACTCCGTTTTCATCTTTATAGGGATTGCTACCATTTTTCCAGGCATAATTTGCTCCAGCCAAAATTAATCCAGATCGCATTAATGGGTCTTCTGAAACCTTATAAACCAATTCTGGAGACCAATCCATTTCATTTTTTTCTTCTTGTGGTAAGTTTTCAAAAAAGAAGCCGTGAGTTGCTATATGTAACACATTTGGACTATTACTACTTAAGGCTTTAATGGACTCTTCTGTAGCTTCCTTTTTAGTTAAACTACTATACGCTTTATGGTTTTTCTGAAATAAGTTTTGTAAGGCTTCAATTTCACTTAGAGTTCCTGGCAAATAATCCCAAGTTGTCCCTAGACTTCGAGTTCCTTTTGCTGTTTTTAAAAAGTTTAATTCTTGCTTTGTATTCGACTTAACTTCGTTAGTTGGAAGAAACTCATAATCAATACCTCCAACAAACATGGTATTGTTAGAAATTGGTTCACTAAAAGTTTTAGTTAACAAATATGTACTACTTAATTGTATTAAATTATGCTTTACGCTAAGTAGATCTTCACCTTCAGCATTTAATGCCGCAAATGGTATTAGATTTAGTAATCCTACAGGTGAAAAATAAATTGTTTTCATTCCGTTTAGATGTCCTTCTAAAGGTTTCCAAATAACATCGTACATATCTTTAGATACAGAAATACTTTTTGCACTAGAACCTCTAGAAGCATATAGTTGATTTATAGATTTTTGACTTAGAACACTTTTTAATTCTTGTTCTTTAAAAAGTCTAACCACTTTTGGGTATTCAGAATCATGCTTAATAATATATGCAATGTATTCTGAGTTAGTGGATGATAAGTAAGATACAAACTCTATTGCTACTTCATCGTGATTTAATGAAGCTCTAATATTTTTCCAATCCTTTTTAAAGTTAGAATCTGTTTTAAAGTACGAATTATATAATTCTACTAATTCTGTTTCAAAACGATTTAAATCTGCTTTAATTCTATCAAGTTCTTCTAAATCTTGAATTTCTGGAAGAAGTTCCATATAAATAATTAAATCTTTTAGTGATTTATACTCTTCAATTTTAGCCGATACTTCAGGTTTGTTTAGTGTTGATAGTTGCGTAACGATATCTTTAGAACTATTAAGTAGCAATCCTTTTCTTAATAACTGATTATTTAATGACATCGATGTTATTTCTGGATTATTGAAATTCTCATCTAAGGAAATTGAAGTTAGATCTGAAAACCAACTTTCTATAGTTTTTAAATATGTTCTTTTATCTTTTTCACTTCTGAATGAAAATACCTCAACAACTGAATTTATAATGTTATCGTTTCTAACTTTTAAGTATTTATATGCGTTTTCGTAATCTTCAATAAGCAAATAATTTGAAGCAATATGATTTATAACCTTGTTATATATATTGCTATTCTTTTCTATATCCTTATTAATTTCAGCTTCAATTTTTAAAAATAATTCAAGCGACTGATCGTATTTTTCAAGTTCTAAATTCTTAATTCCATTAAAAAACAAAGCATTGTAATAATGTAGATTATTCCCTTCTTCTATACCTTTAAAAATTGATAATGACGTATCTATTAAATTCTGGTAGTCTTGAATATTTTCTGTAGGAATTATATAAATAACATCTAATAATCCTAAACATAACTGACCATAAATTGTGTTTTGAGTTCCTATCGCATTACTTATAACATCTATAGCACTACCATAATA
>JABDPN010000187.1 GCA_013042715.1 Flavobacteriaceae bacterium
GGTTATGATGGAATGGCTTATGATACTCCACGAAATCTTTCAAGTGCTCTTTATTCATCTATTTACACAATTATAGAAGGAATTGATAAGAAATTCGCTATACAAGGAAAAAATACTTCTAGTCTAAATTTAAATGAAATAATTCCATTAGGTTTTGAAACATCTATTAATGTAGCAACTTTATATACTTTATCGATTGCTAGTTTAGAAGGTAGTTTCTTAACTAGCAATGATATATATATTGTTGACCATCTATTAAACACAACTCAAAGTTTAAAATCTTCTGGATATACATTTACTTCTGATACTGGAGAATTTAATGATCGATTTGAAATAGTTTTCACTCCAAATACGCTATCTAACCTAGATTTCAACATTGATTCTAGTGCATTGTCAATTATAGAATTAAACAATGGTGATGTTCAATTTAAGTTAGCATCACATCTTGAAATGGAAACTGTAGAAATTCTAGATTTATTAGGAAGGACTATATATGTATTTAACACAAGTGGTAATGAGCAAATATTTAATATGTCTCAATTATCACAATCTACATATCTCGCAAAGGTTAAATTAAACAACGATTATTATATTATAAAAAAGGCTATTAAACAGAAATAGGTTTTTATAAATTGTAGTTTACACTTAATATAAAATTTAATCCTGCAGCAGCAATTCCAGAAGAATAGGTTCTGTAACGTTGGTTTGTAATGTTTTCTACTGTTGCCGTTACAGTAGTATTATTATACCTATACTGAGACCTAAAATTTAAGGTATACCATGATGGTGCATAAGGATTTCCATTTTTATCTGTTGCAAATAAATAATCTGCAAGAGAAGGAGCTAGTTGGTTATTAGAAAGCTCGCCATTATAATTTACAAAAGCATCAAATTTTAATTTGTCTTTTCCCCAAACTAAATGTGTATTACCAAAAGCAGGAGCTACATGCCTAACAGGAACTTCAACTCCATTTTCATCTTCTTCTGTTCCGCCAACTATACTATATTGAGATAACAGTTTTAAGTTATCTGAAAACTTCAATTTTAAACCTGCTTCAAATCCATAAATCCATGCTTTAGATGCATTTTGTGTAGCTTGTACATTGCTTGTTTCACCATCATATAAAATTTCAGATTCTCCATTAATTTGATAATCTCTTCTTACTAAAGCATTATCAAGATACGTGTAATATGTACTTAAATCTAGAATCAAAAAATCATTAAAATTAAGTGCTGCTCCTAACTCACCTCCATAAGCATACTCAGGTTTTAGATTAGCATTAGGCACAACTACGGAGCCAGGTTCTGAGTCAAATACCTTTCCAACATCATCAATATTTGGTGCTCTAAATGCTGTAGAAGCATTTAATTTCCATTGAATTGTTTTGTTCGGTATCCAACTAATTCCTGCTGTTCCTGTTACTGCTCCTGTATTAATATCTGTATCATTAAAAGGAAGGTTATAATACATATTGTTTTCATCTACATCTGCATTTATTAATATGTGATTATAACGCACTCCGGATTGAAAAGTAAACGTTGCATTAGGCTTATATTTATAGCTTAAATAGGCTGCCATAGATTGCCAAGTAGAACCATCTGGATAACGTATAGCAATGGGTTCTGTGGAATTATCAAAAATATTTTCTTGCTTAGCTTTTGAACCAATACGATTAAAAATGTATTCTGCACCATAAAACACCATAGAATAATCTGAAAGAGATTTTTCGAAATCGACATTTCCTGATATTGCATCTACATTCTCTTTTCTAATTCTTCTATTTTCAGAATTGAAATTTCTATCTATTCTACTTTCTTTAAAATTCTGATAAGCTAAACTAAATTTTACTTTATCATGAATTGAAGACGAACTGCTAAGTCTTGTTAATTGTACATTTCCCATAAACCATTTTTGAGGTCCATAATACCATTCTGCAGAACGTAATTGGCCATTACTATAACGTATTAATCTATCGTAACGTGGATAATCTGAAGTTGAAGAATAATGGAGACCAATATCTAGAGTTGTTTTGTCGTCATGCTTATATAATGCTTTTTGCATAAAACTAACTTGGTTGTATCCAGTATTTTTTTGTATTCTAGTATTGCTGTTTGCGACTACCTCATCAATACCATTTGAGGTTTGCACATATTCTAATCTTAAATAATCTTCTGAACCATATTTACCCATTTTTAAATCCTCAAAATCTGAAAAACTAAAACTAGTTAAATAAGCCCATTTCTTATGCCCAAAATTAAGATCTACATGAGATGTTTTTTCTTTGTTTGCTGAAGAATATCTTGCGAGTATATTCGCATCAAACTCCATTTTATCTGTTTTAGAATGAGATGGTTTTTTGGTATAAAAATTCATGACGCCTCCAATAGCATCACTACCATAAATTACAGAACCTGCTCCTAAAATAACTTCAGTTTTTTGAACAGAGAATGGATCTATAGATATTACGTTCTGCACATTTCCACCTCTAAAAATTGCAGTATTCATTCTTATGCCATCCACAGATAAAAGCAACCTATTAGTTGAAAAACCTCTTATCATAGGACTTCCACCTCCTAATTGACTTTTTTGTACAAAAACTTGTCCACTACTTTGTAATAAATCTGCGCTAGTTTGTGGTGTAGAAAAATTTATCTGTTCAGCATTTAAACTCACAATCTTTTGAGGGACTTCACGCTTGTTTTGTTGGAATTTTGAAGCTGAAATAACTATTTCACTTAAATCTTGAGTATTTGGTGATAATAATACGTAGTTAGAAATCTTAGATTTTTTTATGGTGACTTTTTCAAAAGAAATATGCTGAAAAGTTACTTGGTCATCATTTTTAAACCTATTTAATGACACCTTGCCATCTAAATCTGATATTGCACTCACAGATTTTGTTTGGTTAAACACTGCAACACCAACAACTGGAGCTCTATTGTTTTTATTCAGAATAGTAATTTCTTGTGCCAAAGCAGAAAGAAAAAAGAAACTAAATAATATACTAAGTATTGCTCTCATTTAGGTATTGAAAACTTGATTTAAAACCTCTAACGATTTTGGTTTTTTAAAACCGTCCAAATGTAAATTAAAATACACTAATATCATATCCAATAATTCACGTTTATGAGTATTGCTAATAGTAAGTTTATTATTACTATCAAATTTTATACCTAACAAGGTTTTAAAGAAGTTTAATTTTTCTCCCTTTATACAATAATTTCCAGTTTCTGAGTTTTGAAACTGACCAAATTCTAGATTAAAAAATTGAGAATCAAAATTATTTAGATTTGGGTAAAAACCTAAGTATTTTGTGAGCTCTATTAAAAACATGAGGTGGAAATTTGTTTCAGTTTCTGATTGATCAAACCAAATCAATGCGGTTTCTATGTATTTAAATAGGTCTACATTTTGTTCTTCTTCTTTTAAAATATTTGAAAGCAATTCTGAAAGAAACATTGCTATTGTACTTTTAACAACATTAGTATGAATAGAGTAAAAATGATTAGAAAGTTTAATTTCTTTAATGTATTGTAAAGAACGGGTATCTCTGTAATCTATTTCTAAATCTAGTAGTGTTAGTTCTTGAAAATATGCAATTTTAAATTTTCCTTTTTTAGACTTTAAAACACCTTTGAGTAAAAAACTAATAATACCATATTGGTTAGAATAGCATTTTACTATTAAATCGTTATCTCGAAATTTTAACTTAGATAATACTATGGCTTTTGTAGAGGTTAACATTACCTAATAATCATAACTTTTAAAACTCTAGTTTCTAGACTATCTAAATCTGAAAGCATAACCAAATATACTCCCGTTGCAACTGTATTGTTTGCAAGATTTCTACCATTCCAATATGCTGTACCTCCATCAATTTCTAGATTATAACCTTTATATCTTGAGTTTTTTCTAGACTCAGCTTCTGCTACTAGATTTCCTTCAATATCTGTAATTTTAATGTTACAATTTTCACTTATGTCTTTAATTTTAACCTTTTTACTAAACATGTCAAACTCTGGTCTAACAGGATTTGGATAAATAAAGGCATCTGTTAATGATTCTATAGGTTTAGAGCCGCCTGAGAAAAATGAAACTAGACCTTTTTCTGTAGCAAAATAGACTTCCCCATTAACGTTCTCAATTGAAATTTCGTTTATATAATTGGATGGTAGAGGTGAATTATCTGTTGTGAAATGATAAATTGTTTCCTGTCCATCTGAAGTAAAATAAAATACACCCGACCCAATAGTACCTACCCATTTATTGTTAGATCCATCTACTTTAATATCTGAAATGTATTGATTTTCCAACAACTCTTTTGGGATTCCATCTTCAATAAAAATTATAGATTGTGTAGTTACATTATCGTTATCAAAAACACCTGAAGTATTATATAAGACTCTCAATCCTTTATTTGTTCCAATCCAAAGTTGATTTCTATTATCTATTGCAAGAGCAGAAACATAAAGACTAGGCATATTATGAATGGACTCATCATATAGTTTTTTTATATTATTACCATTTTCATTATATGCAATAAGGCCATTACTAGATGATCCAACCCATTTAGTATTATCATTACTAATAACGACATCACTAAAACCTAAATTGTCATTGGCGACACTTGGGATAACTTCTGTAAAAGAATAGCTTTGCCATTGACCTGTACTTGGGTTGTATGATTTTAAAGGGCTATCTACTTCTGATGAAATTGACCATAAAAGTCCCTGATCATCAAAAATGGATCCTGAAACTCTTATATCTTTATAATTAGGGTCTGATGGAAGTATGAGAGACTCTAATCCACTATTTATTTCATTATATAAAGTTGAAACTTCTTTATCAATTAATACCAATATGCCGCTAAAAAAAGAGCTTATATAAACTTCGGAAGGATTAAAAGGGTTTGTAGTAATTCTATTTAAGCTGTATACATCTTGTCCCGTAATATTTATAATACTGTCATAGGAAATACTATTCCATGTTTCATCACTAAGATAACTTATTCCATAACGTTCTAAAGGGTAAGGGTTGTAAAAATAAGAGTAATCTCCAAAAGAAACCCAAACATCTCCATTATATGCTTCTATTGAAAAAGGTTCATTCCTTAGTGGTCCTTCTGGATAAAGTGCAATAAAATTTTCGGTTCCACCTAAAATAGGTTTTAAAATTCCAAAATCTTCTGAACCTATATACACATCATTATTATTTAAAGTTACAGATGTGAAATTAGTGTCATAAGGTTCAGCAATAAAAAATGATGCAATTTCATTAAAAAATGAATCGTAAATATAAACCTCTGATTTTGTCGCAATTAATAGCTTATCATTTATTTCTTTTACATCTATAATTCTGTCTTGATATGTAAAAAGTAGTGCCTGTCCCTCTCCTGGATTTGTCCTAAAAATTCGTTTCCCCTTTGTGGTAAATAGTTTATTTTCAACAGCTTCTACAGATGAAAAAAAACTTCCACTTCTAAATTGTTCCCATTCGTTAAAATCTATTAGATTTTCACTTTCAATTAATGCTCTTTTAATACCACTAGATGATATAGATGAAGCATATATATAGTTGTTTAATATGGTTGTTTGAGTTATTATTGTTTGGCTTCCTCCATTTCCAATATAGTAGGTGTCCTCAAATTCTAAGCGTTCTATATTATAAACAGAGATACCATAATCAGTAGAAATATAAACAACGTCATTATACTCGTTAAAATGATTAATTCTTTTTGAGTCTGGAGGAATATTTTGCTTATTTATAATATCTACAACTGTAAGAATGTCTTCTTCTTGTTCTGTGTAAACTTCCATTAAACCGTTTTCGTAACCTATTAATAAAAGTTCGTAAATTTCGCTGTAGTGTATTGTAGAAATAAATTCTCCTGAGAGACCATTAATTGTAGTGATTTTTTTAAAATCTTCACTTATAACATCATACATGAAAATTGCATTTTCTGATGCAGCAAAAACCTTATCATTTCCTTGAGAAACATCTTTTATATTTTGAAATGAAAAATGACCTTGCCAAAATGCTGAATAATCTTGGGCAAACACAAATACGTGAAATAGTCCAAAAATGTATAAGAATAACTTCTTTTTCATTTTTATAAATAAAATATTTTTACTTCTTAACGAAGATAAGTTAAAAAAAATATGTAGTTCATTAAAAAAGCCTTCAATACAATTGAAGGCTTTTATATTTTATATATTAATTAATTTATACTATTCCTTGAGCGAGCATTGCATCTGCTACTTTAACAAACCCAGCAATATTAGCACCTTTTACATAATCTATATACCCATCTTCTTGTTTACCAAACTCTATACACTTATCGTGAATATCAGACATGATATGCTTAAGTTTTTCATCAACCTCTTCTCTTGTCCAATTTAGACGTAGTGAGTTTTGACTCATTTCTAACCCAGAAGTTGCAACACCACCAGCATTAGATGCTTTACCTGGAGCATATAGTATTTTGGCATTTTGGAACGTGTGTACAGCTTCTATAGTAGAAGGCATATTTGCACCTTCACTTATGCAGATACATCCATTTTCAAGAAGTACTTTTGCATCGTCTCCATTAACTTCGTTTTGAGTAGCACATGGCATAGCAATATCACATTTTATTGACCATGGAGTTTCTCCTTTAACAAATGTTGCATTTGGATATTGCTTAACATATTCGCTAATTCTACCACGTTTAACATTTTTAAGATCCATAACATAAGCTAACTTTTCTTCATCAATTCCTTCGCTATCATAAATATAACCTGAAGAATCAGATAAAGTTAATACCTTGCCTCCTAATTGAATCGTTTTTTCAGTAGCAAATTGAGCCACATTTCCTGACCCAGAAATTGTAACGGTTTTTCCTTTTATAGAATCGCCCTTTGTGTTTAGCATACTTTCTGCAAAATATACTGTCCCATAACCTGTAGCTTCTGGTCTTATTAAAGATCCTCCCCAAGATTCTCCTTTACCTGTTAAAACACCAGTAAATTCATTTCTAAGTTTTTTATACATCCCAAATAAAAATCCTATTTCTCTACCACCTACACCAATATCCCCAGCAGGAACGTCTGTGTTTGGCCCAATGTGTCTAAAAAGTTCACTCATAAAAGCATGACAGAAACGCATGATTTCTCCATCACTTTTTCCTTTAGGATCAAAATCACTTCCTCCTTTTCCGCCTCCCATTGGTAACGTAGTTAAACTATTTTTAAATACTTGCTCAAAAGCTAAGAATTTTAAAATACTCATATTAACAGTAGGATGGAAACGTAATCCACCTTTATAAGGTCCAATCGCCGAATTCATTTGAATTCTGTAACCTCTGTTAACTTGAATCTCTCCTGAATCGTCTACCCAAGGTACTCTAAAGGTAATCGCTCGTTCTGGTTCTACCATTCTTAATAGTAGGTTCTTCCCATGATAGATATCATGTTTAACAATGTAAGGAATAACTGTCTCAGCTACTTCTTGTACTGCTTGTAGGAATTCTGGTTCTTGACCATTTCGTTCTTTAACAAGATCTAAAAAACCATCAATAATTTCTTTCATAATGTTATGAATTTAAGATATGTGTAATTTATGACTTTATTTCTACTACAAATATACGATATCTTTAATTTATTACCTTATATTTTTTGATATTCGTAATTAAGATTGGTAAAAATATTTTTGAATTGAAAATTTAATAAATATAGAATCAAAGCTTCACAGATTGATTATATTTGATTGTTAACTATTGTTTTATATATTTGTTTGAAACAATGCCCTAAAACTATTACACAAAATCACTTAATTTGAAACAGTTAGCAATAATTTTCTTTATTATTTTTTCAACTTTTTTAAGTCATGCTCAGTTAGGATTTAGTCATGAAATTGGAGTTATAGCTGGACCTGTAGAATTTCGATCTGATTTTGGAAGTCGAAATAATGAAGAAACCAATCTTGGGAACTCAGGTATTGGTATTGGTTTAATACATTACATTAATTTTGCATACAGAGCAGATTGTAATTGTTATTCTGCAGACACGTATTTTAACGATCATTTTAAACTTAGAAGTGAAATTTCCTGGAATAAAACTAACTTAGATCATCATGGAGAATGGGTTGCTCCAGACAAAACATCTGATAATGCTGATCGATTAAGAGCTCATAAAGGAGTGGCAGAAAATTTTGATATTGGAATGCAACTTGAATATTTTCCAAAAAGCATACGTTCTTTTCAAGCTTTTGCATACAAGTTTGCTCCTTTTGTAAGTCTAGGAGTACACTATACTTATTCGTCTCCTCAAGGAAGTACAGATTATGGAAGTGGAAATATTTATGATGCTCAAAACATCTATTCATATTGGTATCAACAACCTCAATTTTTGCCACCTGTTCCTGCTGGAGAAACTAGAGAGTATCCAATTAATTTAGACAACCTATTTACATGGTCTGTAGTCGCTAGTATTGGAGTGAGATACAAACTTACAGTATTATCAGATTTGATGCTTGACTTAAGATGGCAATACTATGGAAAAGATTGGGTTGATGGATTTAATCATGAATTAAGTTATAATAAGTATAACGATTGGCTATTATGGCTTAATTTTGGCTACATCTATTATCTAGATTAAAAAAAACATAAAAAAGGGATGATTTAATCATCCCTTTTTATTATCCTAATGCTTGTTTGAGATCGTTAATCAAATCGTCTTGGTCTTCAATCCCAACACTCAACCTAATTAAAGAATCTACAACACCTGTCTTTTCTCGTTCTTCTTTTGGTATGCTCGCATGTGTCATACTTGCTGGATGTCCAGCTAAAGATTCAACACCTCCTAAAGATTCAGCAAGCGTGAATATTTTTAGTTTTTCTACGATTTTAATAGCTTCTTTATAGTTATTGCCTTTTGTAGTAAAAGATAGCATGCCTCCAAAGTCTTTCATTTGCTCTTTAGCTACATCATGATTTGGATGTGTTTTTAATCCAGGCCAATACACGTTTTCAACTTTTTGATGGCTTGCTAAATATTCTGCAATTGTTTTGCCGTTTTCGCAATGACGTTGCATTCTTATGTGTAACGTTTTTATTCCTCTAAGAACTAAAAAACTATCTTGAGGGCCACAAACTGCGCCACTTGCATTTTGTATGAAGTATAATTTATCTGCCAAATCTTTATCGTTTACAATTAAAGCTCCCATAACCACATCAGAATGCCCTCCAAGATATTTTGTAGCAGAATGCATTACAATATCTGCTCCTAAATCCAATGGTAGTTGTAAATATGGTGTTGCAAATGTATTATCTACAGCAAGTAAAATTTGATGCTTTTTAGAAATTTTAGAAACAGCATTAATATCAATAATATTAAGCATTGGGTTTGTTGGTGTTTCTATCCAAATTAGCTTTGTATTTACATTTATGTAGGATTCAATGTTTTTGGTGTTTTCCATTCCAATAAAATGAAACTTGATTCCAAAATCTTCAAATATCTTTGTAAACAAACGATACGTTCCACCATATAAATCGTTAGTTGAAATAACTTCGTCCCCAGATTTTAGTGTTTTAATAATAGCATCTATTGCTGCTAATCCAGAAGCAAAAGCTAACCCATATTTCCCATTTTCAATACTAGCAAATGCATCTTCTAGTGCTTTACGTGTTGGATTGTGTGTTCTCGAATATTCAAATCCTTTATGACCTCCTGGTGTACTTTGTGCATACGTTGAGGTTTGATAAATAGGAGGCATTACTGCGCCATATGCTTTGTCGTGTTCTTGTCCTCCATGTATTGTTTTAGTATTAAATTTCATATTTTTTATAATTGCAACAAATTTATACTTTAATTCGTTCTATTCAAACGTATCAATTATCTTTAGTGTAATAATATTTTAATAATTACAAAATGAAACGCTTTTTTGGGCTTTTTTTCTTACTTATCAGTCTTAATACTTGTGAAGAAGAACCACAATTAGTTTTTACAGAATCCAACCAATTATATCAAGAACATGCAACAATTGAAATTAATATTCCTGTTGCTAAAGGAGATTCAGAAATTGCAAAAACTATAAATTCTAAAGTAGAAAACCATATAGCTAATATGCTCATTTTTTCTGAAGAAGATTCTAATACTGTAACTTTAGATGAAGGTATTTCAAAATTTGATGCAGAATACAAAAACTTTAAAGCTGATTTTGAAGAATCTAATCTCATTTGGGAAGCTACTTTTGATGCTGAAGTATTGTATCAATCTTCAAATATAATTTCTATAGCTATAAGCAGTTATACAAATACAGGAGGAGCTCATGGTAATTCTGTAATAACTTTTTACAACTTTGATATAGCATCTGGAAACATATTAGATAATAAGGATATTATTAATGATTTAGAATCATTCGCTAAAATAGCCGAAGAGCACTTTAAAAACGATGTTGACTTAAAAGAAAACGAATCTATTGACGATTTCTTTTTTGGCGAACCATTTCATCTCCCTGCTAATATTGGTTTTAACGAAGAAGGCTTAGTGTTACTCTATAACACTTACGAAGTCGCTTCTTATGCCATGGGAATTACAGAATTTACCATTCCTTTTGAAGATATTGATACTTTGCTTGTTATTAAATAATTACTTTTCTCGAGTTAATCGTTTTATAATTGGCTCCACTGTTAAGCCTTGTCCAATTATTGAGAATACAACAATAATATAAGTTATAACTAAAAATAATTCTCTATTCATATCCTGCGTTAGACTCAATGCGAGTGCAATAGAAATCCCACCACGTAATCCTCCCCAAGTCATTATTAGATTTGTTTTTGGCACAAAATCTAATCGTTTTGAAAAAAACTTAATTGGTAACCATAAAGATGCATAACGACATAATAACACAATTGGTACTGCAATTAATCCTGCAATAATATAGCTAGTTTCAAAGGTAAGAATGAGCATTTCCATTCCTATAAGTACAAACAAAATAGTGTTTAATAGTACATCTATAAGTTCCCAGAATTTGTCTACGTATGTTTCTGTAACTTCAGACATTGCTTCTTCTCTTACTGTATCATGACCAACAATTAAACCTGCTGTTACCATTGCTAATGGAGCAGATAGATGAAGCTTTTGGGCAATTAAAGTTCCTCCCATTACTGCTGCTAATGTTAAAATAACTTCAACTTCGTAATCATTTATGGATTTCATCATTTTATAAGTAATCCATCCTAGAATACCTCCTAAAACAACACCTCCAATGACTTCTTGTCCAAACAATTTAATGCTGTCTAAACTGTTTATGTCTCCTGTTTTAGTCGATGCTATTGCAAAAATGGTTAGAAAAACAACAACGCCAACTCCATCATTAAAAAGCGATTCACCAACAATTTTTGTTTCTAATTTTTTAGGTGCTCCAGCTTTTTTTAATATTCCTAAAACAGCAATAGGGTCTGTAGGTGAAATAAGTGACCCAAAAAGTAAACAGTATATAAAATCAACATCAAGTCCTATTAAGTGAAGGATATAATACATAATAATTCCAACTAGAAATGTCGAAACTAAAACACCTAAAGTTGCGAAAACTAAAACTGGTCCACGTTGTACTTTTAATTGGTCGAAATTAGTATGTAGTGCTCCTGCAAAAAGTAAAAAGCTAAGCATCACATCGAGTAAAACTGTTTTAAAGTTTATTTGTGAAATCAGTTCTTTTTCGGTTTGTAATAAAGTATCGTCAAACTGTCCAATTGCAATTACAATTAATGTAAAAACAATAGTAATAACCATTAATCCTATAGTTATTGGGAGTTTTAAAAATCTTACATTAATGTATCCAAAAAGTGCCGAAATAACTATGAGTATTGCTACTATCGAGAAATAATCCATTTATTAAAGTGATTTTTTAAGTGCTAAAATATAACCTAAGTGTATGCCTTCATGAAAATTATTGAATTCCATAGCTTCTTCAAAACTTTTCAACGTGCTATTGGTAGAAGTTGTATAGGGTTGAAATGAATCAAAAACACCTTTTTCATAATCTTCTTTTGTCTTTTCTATTGTTGTAAAGAGAAGGGTTTTTATT
>JABDPN010000188.1 GCA_013042715.1 Flavobacteriaceae bacterium
ATATTGAACTAGCCACTCGTTATCTTCTCCTAAAAACTTAACATCTTCCTCTCCAGAAATTAATTTATTTTTTACAGATAAGTATTGCGCAAGTTTTACTCCAAGATCTGGATGTAACCACTTAAAAAGCCATTTACTAAAAGGGTTTGTAAACACTTTTTTCATGCGTTTAAATCCTTTGTCTCCTGGACCTAAACCATCGCCATGTCCAATAAAAAAAGTAGCGTTATTAAAAGTAAATTCTTGCGGTTTATGGTAAACAGGTATGTTTAGTTCTTCTTCAAAATAACCATTCATCCATAAATCATGATTGCCAACAAAATAATAAATAGGAATTCCAGAATCACTAATTTCTGCAAGTTTCCCTAGTGTTCTTACAAATCCTTTTGGAACAACACGTTTATATTCAAACCAAAAATCGAATAAATCACCTAAAAGGAAAATAGCAGCAGCATCTTTTTTCACTTCGTCTAACCATGCAACAAACTTCTTTTCGCGAGGACGAGAAGCGTATAGTGTTGGAGCTCCTAAGTGATTGTCTGATGCGAAGTAAATTTTCTTACCATCAGCTACTTTTATGTGATGTGATTTATTCATTATCACTTGCGTACCATTCAGCAAAACTTGTTTTGGTTTCCTGAAGCTTTAACGAATGGAGTTTTATATTATCTGGTAGTCTTTTTTTAATTTTTGCTGCAAAATCTATAACCATCATTTCGCTTGTTGGCTGATAATTTACCAAAAGCACATTATGACCTCTGTCTTCTAACTCTTTTGCTAATTCTATGTGAGGTGTGTTTTTATTAAAAACAGTTGCGTGATCGAATACATTAACAATTTCTTCCTTCACGATTTTTTTTAAATCGCCAAAGTCTATAACCATACCAAACTTAACATTTGAGGTGTCACTTATTGGTAATCCTATTACTGTTACATCTAGATTATAACTGTGACCATGTACATTTCTACATTTACCATCGTAACCATATAATGCATGTCCTGTTTCGAATGAGAATTTTTTTGTTATACGAATTTTACTCATATAGAAGTTTATTTACCTTTCTTTCGGTTGTAAAAATAGGCTACAACGAGCACAATTCCTAGAATTAGAAATAAACCTGGTCCTGATAAGAAGTTTAGTATATCCATCATGAATCTTTATCTAGTCTTTTTTTATTAAAGTAATATATTAAATAAGCAATTACAGCAAGTACAAGAAACGGTAAAATAGAACCAATAAATACGCCAATTTCGTAACCCTTATCTGGTGCATTCTGAATTTTTTCTTCTATATCTTCTACTGTTTGTAAGATAGTTAATGGTAGCATATGCTTATTGTTTTTTATTTTTATTTATAAAAAATGTAATCACAAAGTATATAACTATAGCAATAAAGAACAATGGAAGAATTCTGCCTAATGAACTCTCAAATATATCCCAAATATTAAATGAAGTTGAAATTTTTAGAAAAAATAAAGCAGACATAATTTATATGTTTAGATAATCAAAGTTACATTTTTTGCATCAGTGGAATAAACATTTTTCTGAATTTTACAATTAGAGGTATTCCTCTTGCAGCAATCCATAATGTAAATGCAGCAAATATTGCATAGAGTTTTAAATCTAAATTATCTAAAATAAACAACACTGGAACAAACACTAAGAATGTTGAAAACAGTAATACGTTTCTTAAAAACTTCATTTTACCAAGACCTTTAAAAATACCATCGTATATAAAAGCAAGAGCGCATAAAGGCTGCATAACAAGCACAACCCAAAATACATTATAGAGTTCTTTTAAAACTTCTGGATCTTTTGAGAAAACAGTGCCTAATGGATAATAAACAACAAAACCAATAAGCATCATTATTACTCCAATAATAATTCCATATTTAATTAGTTTTGTTCCTAAATTTATTAAGGTATCGTATTGTTTTGCTCCTAAAAGTTTACCAGACAAAATATTTCCTGCACTAGCATAACCGTCTATTACAAAAGCCCCAAGAAACCAAATATTTATAGCTATGGTGTAAGCAGCTATATATTGTTTTCCATAACTAGTTGCAAAAGCACTGGCAAAATATAAGGCAACATTTAACGAAATAGTTCTAACAAATAAGTTTGCAACCATCATCAGAAACCGTTTTATTTCTTTGTTAAAAGGTAAGGTTATTTTTAAAGGAATTTCGGTTTTCTTTAAAAGTAGTATTGCAGATAAAATAGCCATTATAATTTGCGCAACAACACTTGCATATGCAGCGCCTTCTATATTTAGAGCCGGTACATAACCTTGCACACCGTAAACTAGAATGACATCTAAAATAATATTAAGAGTTGCTCCAATTATAGCTATTAGCATTGGATAGAAAGTATTTTGCAATCCTCTAAACACACCAAATACTGCCATTGTGAAGAGTGTAAAAGGAAAACCAAAAACTC
>JABDPN010000190.1 GCA_013042715.1 Flavobacteriaceae bacterium
AGATTGACTCAAACGGGTTTTTATATATTTTAAATTAATTCAATACATCATTAGCTCGCTTGAGTGCAAGTATGAAAATGATGATGTAATTGAATTGTTTTCATTTTGTTTCTTATAATAAACAAATATTCAAAATTTATAATTAAATATCCAAATCAAAATTAAGATTGTTTTAAATTTTAAGAATACTTTAATAAAATGCTATTATATTATTGATTTCCTAATATAATTGGCATTCCACTATCTCCAGAACCTATAACAATTACTTTACTATTAGGAGATTCTGCTAATTTAATTGTTGCTTCGATACCTTTATCTTGTAAAATCATATTGTTTAAAGATGCACTTAAAATACGGTTTGCATCTGCTTTACCTTGAGCTTCAATTCTAACTTTTTCGGCTTCTTTATCTGCAGTTACAAGTCTGAATTCGTATTCTAAAGATTCCTGTTCTTGTTTTAGTTTACGTTCAATTGCATCTTTAATTGTTGGAGGTAATTTTACATCTTCTACCAAAACACGTTTAACTTTAAGGTACTGACCGTCTAGTAAAGTAATAACTTCTTCAAGAATTTCTTGTTCAATCACGTCTCGTTTACTAGAATATAATTGTTCTGGAGTATAACGACCAACTACACTACGTGCTGCTGCATTTATTGCCGGATCTAGAAGTTCTAAAACATAATCTTCACCTTTAGTTTTTATTAATAAACCTAAGTTTTCGTATTCTGGCTCGTACCAAATCGTTCCATTTACTTTTACTTCTAGTCCATTTACAGAAAGTACATTCATCTCATCTGAAATAGATTGTTGTCTTACTTTATGAACTAACATTTCGTTCCATGGAGCAACAATATGAAATCCTTCTCCATAAGTTTTGTCAGTTCTAATACCATCTCCAAAGCGCTCAAATAAAACGCCTCCTTCTCCAGGTCCAATAGTTACTGCAGATTTTGAAATAATTATAATTAATACAACAATTATAAAAATTATTGGTAATCCAATTTTAGGTAATTTTTCCATTTTTATAGTTTTTTATTATTAAATAAGTCCGTTATATTTTCTTAAAAACCACTCTATTGCCAAGCTTAATGCTATTAATAATAAAAGGTATTTAAAGTCTATCAAAGGTACAATTTTTTTACTGCTTTTCTGAATGGTTACATACTTATTATCTTTTACAAGTTGTTCTAATAATTTCTCAGTATCATTGAAAAATATACTATTACCATTTGTTTTTTTAGCAACCTCCTGAAGTTTGTTAACGTTAGCATTTAGAAATTGTTTTTCTACATTGTATTCTAATAAAGTAAAGTTTCCAGATTTTACAAATTCATTAGTATTGGCATGTATTGAAAACTTATAGATACTTGGTTCTAAATCTTTTAAAGTAACACTGTAATTAGCGTTATTAAGTATTAGGGGTAATGTCTTTTTCTCTTTAGTATTTTTGTTTTCTAGTTTTATTTCCAGATTTGCATTATTATCAAACTCATAGTTTTTATTATAATATTGTGAACTAATAGTTATGTTTTCGTTTCCTTGGTAAAAAGATTCGTAATCTATAACTAAACGTGAAGTACGTTTGTTTGATGCTAGGTATTGAATGAGTTTACCTAAAAAGGTATCAAAGTCTTCAAAAGTTGTATCTTTTAAATAGTTATGAGCTCTCCATTTCCAAATTCCTTCACCATTTAGAAGTGCTTCACGTTTTTGATTATCTTCAATTGTTAGTAATAAAGGACGTTCAATAATTCTGCCATTAATACTTTTGAATAAAATGGTTTCTGTAGGAATATCGAAACTTATATCTCCAAATTCTGATTCTAAAGGTGGATAATCGTTAAAGTTAAAATTCTCTATAGAAAATGTATTAAATCCAGAATTTAAAGATGGTTGATAGCTTTCGTATTGATTTGTAATCTCCTGAGTGTAATATGATTGTATTTGATTTATAAAATTCCATTGCGTATGCAAACCTGTGATTACAAGTTTGTTTATTCCAATGGTATTAATCCTTTCGTAAACAGCATTAAAAGATGAATTTGGTTGATATAAAATAGTTAATTGATATGCATTTGAAGTATTTAAAAATTCAGTTGGTTTTAAAATGCTTGCTTCACGTTGTTGGTTACTTTCAATTGCTTTTTTTAATGCTCCTAAATCTGGATGAAGGATATCACTAACAATAGCAACATTAGTTTTTTCATCGATAACTTCAATTGCAAATTGCTTTGAATTGTTAGCTTTATTTTGTTCAAACTCTAAAGGAACAAGTGTAGCATTGTATACTTGAACTCCAACACGTTTAGCATCGAGTTCAACTAAAACACTGTGAGATTTGTTTGTTTTGGAAAATTCTAAAGTCTTAGAATAAATAATAGATCTGCCAGAACCAATTTGCAATTTCGTTTTTACTGTTTGATTACCATTATAAATTGCTACAAGTTCGACGAGAAATTTATTATCTAGAAAAACATACTTATTTACATTAAGTTGTTGAATTTTTAAGTCTTGTTTAATAATAGTATCACCAAGAATTACAGGATAAGTTGGTTGATAAAACGTATTACTTTCAAACTCAAAATCTGAACCATAGGTTTGATTACCATCTGTAATTAAAATAGTTGGAGATATTGCATTTTTATAAATCTGCTTGAGGTTTTTGAATACTGAAGAAATATTAGATTGTTTCTCATTAAAGGATAAAGAATCTAGGCTATTTAAGGTATTTCCAAATGTATAATAATCAATATCAAACTTATCTTTAAGCTCATTATTCTGTTGAATTTGATTTAATGTTGATTTTGCATTTTCAACTTGATTGAGATGCTCAATCGATTCAGAATTATCGATAACTACAGCAAGTTTAGGTTTTTGATTTGTAACAGTTTTTGATTCGAATTTTGGATTTATAATCAGTAACAGAATTAAAAAAAAAGTAAAGAATCGTAATATAGCATAAACAATATTGTTTTTAGATTTGGTTGATTTATATATATACTGAAACAGCGCTAAAAATAGCGCTGCAATTCCAGCTAATATGATAAATATTAATGTTTCTGTTGACACGTATTACTAATTAAAGCCAACTACTACATTACTAAGTTAACATTCCACCATCAACTTGTAGTACTTGACCAGTTACATAACCAGCTAAATCTGAACCTAGATACATAGCAGCTTCAGCTACATCATCTGTGTTACCACCTCTCCTTAAAGGTATTTGATCTCTCCATTGTTGTACAACTTTTGGATCTAATTTTTCTGTCATCTCGGTTTCTATAAAACCAGGAGCTATAGCATTACATCGTATACCTCTCGCTCCATATTCAAGAGCAACTGATTTAGTAAATCCAATAATTCCTGCTTTAGAAGCAGAATAGTTTGATTGTCCAGCATTACCTTTTAGTCCAACAACAGAACTAACATTAATAATTGAACCGCTTCGTTGCTTTATCATATAAGGCAATACGGCCTTAGTTGTATTAAAACAAGATTTTAAATTTACATTTATAACTCTATCCCAACTTTCTTCACTCATTCTAATTAATAATCCATCGTCAGTAATACCAGCGTTATTAATTAAGACATCTATCCTTCCAAAATGTTTGATTACGCTTCTTACCATTTCGTGAGTAGCGTCGTGATCTGCTGCATCTACTCGATATCCTTTACATTTTACACCTCTAACAGTAAGTTCATCCTCAAGTTTATGAGTAATATCTTTACTTGAAATATAAGTAAAAGCAATATCTGCTCCTGCTCTCTCATAACGATAAGCAATTTCTTTACCAATTCCTTGAGAAGCTCCTGTTATTAAAGCCGTCTTACCTTTAAGTAAATCTGCAGCTTGATTAAAATCCATTGACATAATTCTATCAGTATTTAAGTTAGTTTTTTAATTGAAATCAAAGATAACAAATACAAGTTGCATCAAATAAAAAAACCTCACAAAATCTTATGAGGTTTTTAAC
>JABDPN010000193.1 GCA_013042715.1 Flavobacteriaceae bacterium
ATAAGATACTCCATTATATGGACTCTGTGGAAGTTTTTCTGGTAATTTTACATTTTTAACTAGAAGTGTTTCTCCAGAATTTATTTCTATTCCATCTATAACCATATCTTCTGTTGCTTTAACAAAACTTTGTATGGGTTCTTCTGTTTGACTAAATTTTATATCTTCTTGACTCATTGTCTGAACATCATGTACTAAATCTACTTTATCTGTATTTATTTCATTCATATTATTCACCTTTATTATGAAAATTCCCCTTTAATATAATCATAAGTTCCATCTCCATGACCTACACAAAAATTATCTATTTTATGTCTTAAAAGATTATTTGGCCCCTTAATTGCTGAATTTTTATTTAAAAAATCATCTAGAGATGAATAATTATCATATAATGGATTATTTAATAAAGTATCCCAATGTCTTTCACTTTTCCTTTCTGTAATTATCTTAGTCAACTCAGTCAATTTTATTTCTCTTTCATATTCATCAAAAATAACACCGATACTTTGAGAATCTTCAGATAAATTAAGAATATAATATATCCAATCATTATATGAATTTATATTCATTTCTGGATAAACTCTTAAAGAGAAACACCAACCTTTACTTGATTTTCCTATATGTAAAGGAACACAAGGAGGCTCAAATAATTGTGAATACTTGTTATCTGTCTTGCTATTATTTCTTATAGAGATATAATAATTAGTTCCCATTTTTTTTTTCTCCTATTTAAAAGTTATCCTAATTTTAACCAAACATGCCATTTAATTACATCTCTTACATTGAACTTGGTATTATCTTTAATTACCGTATGAGTTTTATGCCAAATTTGATCTTCTCTTTGAAATGAAATTTCATTCCAAACTTTAGCTTGAATTTGACTATGAACTTCAAATACAACATTATTTTTAACCTGATCTCTTTTGTTAAGCATTTTTAAAGTTCTCTTCTATTATTTTAATATTTTCTTTTAAATCTGATAAAGTACTACAGTTTGTAGATTTACAAGAAAACTCAGAAATAATATCTCCAGCTCTTATATTTGAGTGTTTTGGAAGTATATTACATCCTCTATCGCAAATATTTATTACTATACTTGGTTTATCATCTGGGCGAACTACTCTTCCTACTTTCTGAACTGTCTGTCTCACTGATTTACCTTCATGTAATAATAACACATTTAATGGATTACTAAAGTCTAATCCCTCAATCCCATGTGAAGTTAATATAAGTCCTAATATTTCTTTACCGAAATTGTCTTTAATATAATCTGGAGTTATAGTTTTGTCGATTGTATAAGCAACTCCGCCTCCAAACCAACAAGCTATGTGTTTATTATAACACATTTCTAATATTTTGTTAGCATATTTTTTAGAATTTACAAAAGTAGCAATCTTATAACCATTTGATATACAATAATCCATTATTGTAACTATAAATTCTAAACGATCATTATTAATTTCAACAGCCGATCTTATTGTATGCCAACTTTTTGAAAACCTTTTCCGATCCCAAGCTTGAGTACTTAATTCATGATGTTCTTCGGGCCAAGAGTACTTCACATTTATTACTTCTGGGATATTCAGAAACTCTCTGAGGTCACTAGAACTTTTCTCATATATAACTGAACCTAAAATTCCTATTGTCCTGGCATCATCAGAATCAAGCTCATGGAATGTTTTTCCGGTCTCTGTCTCATAAGCAACTGGCAGTGCTGAAAACCCATGACATCTTTGACAGTTTTCTAAATTTAATAATATCTTAAACCAAGAAGAACAAGTAGCATGTGCACACTCATCGACTATAATCCAATCTACTTTATTAAGTAGTTTTAATATTTCTTTTTTCTTTTCTTTGTTCTGTAGTTGTTCACAAATAATATGATGAGTAGTGACAAAACATTCTCCTTTTTTTAAATCTTTTAAATCATAAAAGTCAATTAATTCAATCCCGAAATTTTTAGCACTACTAATGAATTGATCTTTTATAGTTACTGTAGGAACTAAAATCATTCCAGCACCTATATACTTCATTTGATTATCAGCTAAGGTAAGCTGAATAGGTGTTTTTCCAGATCCAGTTGGGAGTTTTACTGTTCCTATTGGGTTCTTAAAGCATTGCTCTAATGCTTCATAGAAATAAAATCTTTCTTTGCCGTTTACTTTAAATTTAGGATTATTTTTTAAATCATCTCTTATTATTAGAGAATTAGTAATTGGTCCTCTTTTTGGAACTACTTCTTTTATATCAAATTCTATTTCTTCAGAATGGTTATTTAACCACTCTAATGCTCCTATTCCAACCCAAAATCCTTTTTTAGGAACAGATTTATAAAGTTTTTCATTATAAACTTCCCATTTCATTTTACCTTTATTTGGACCTGAGTACTGACGTCTATAAGCAGTAGTTTTAGATTCAAAATATGGCTTTAAATGAACATTATCTATAAATGCTTTTATTCCTTGGACTTTTATATTTACTTTTTCTTTCATTTATATTCTTCGATATTTTTTAACGTGTTAGATTACCTTTTAAATAATTTCATTAAATCTCTTAAAGACCAGAGAAGTCCATCTACATAATAAGAAATTGATCTTAATTTCTCAATAGAAGTTTTTTTATCACGGAGTACTGGTTCATTTGCAATCATTAGTGCAATTCTTTCTTCTCGAGCTTTAACAAATTCATACTCTCCTGATTGTAAACACTCACCTTCTAATTTATATAAATCTATTTGCATTTTTGAAATTACAGAATCTATACGAATTTTTAATTGTAATAAAGATTCTTGAGCTTGAATATTTTTATCAAACCATATTCTATCGATATTATCACCAGAAAGGAATCCATTAATTGGTGCTTGTTTAAGAATTCCTTTTGCTTCTATGATTTTCATACCATCATCAGAATGCAGTAGATCAAAAATATCCGATTCTTTTATCATATCACCTAACATTAATGGATTCCTTATCTTGTTAACTTACAGCAGACTCGTTTGTAGTTTCTGGAGGAGTAAATGCTTTTTGAATAACTTCATTTACATCTACTCCTAATTCTGCAGCAGCAGTTTTGATTGCCTCTACTGCTTTATTAGCTCCATCTGTCACTCCAGATTGTTTAGCTAGAGCTTCACGACGAATAGCGACAACTTCTCTATAAGTATCATCATTCAACGCTACTCTATTTAGAATAGTTGGAAGTAATCTATTTTGCACTAAAGTCAAAGCTGCATTTACACTTACATAACGCTCTTCTTCTGAAGCAGTAGCATATTCAATTGCTTCTGTTTCTTTTACTTGTTCACCTGTAAGCGAACACTCTACCATTACTACTTCTGTTTCTTCAGTCATATAATCCTCACTTTTAATATACTAATTAGTAATAATACAGCTATGAACTGTATTAATGGATAATATATCATACCAAATTAAAAAAGTAAAATTATTTTTTAGTTTACACTGTGAAATTTTTTATATATAATACCCGACTAGGTTAGTTAAGTAGTTTAATTGTGCTCCCTGATCCTATAACAAAATCAGACAAAGCAAGTTGAGATTGATAAGACTCATTTAAGTTTAATTATCTACTAAAAAATATAGTAAACCATAGAATGGTATAAGTAAATAATGGAATCTCGTGAGATTGACACAGATTATTTGACTATAAGGTTCTTGCACCAGCTTAGTAAAGGATTATACCGAAAGGTAATAAGCAAACCATATAATGCTAATATTTGTTATAAATATAGTTATTTGGGGATAAGGAAGGTGTGTACTCTCTCACCCAATTGAGAGCAGGACATAAACGAGTATTATGCTGATATATTTTAAAATCCAATCCGTGAGTATTGGTAAAGAGTTCTAGCAATAGATAAATCTCCATTAAGAATCTCACTATCACGTCCTGGTAAGACGATAAACTACGCTCGATAAAAAGAACCTAGTATTGCTATTTGGTTACGGAATTAAAAAATTTCTGGATTATCAAGGACTTAATCAAGTGTAGCTGTTATATGATATCAGCTAACTTCCTATCGATAATATTATCATTAAAATGTATAGATACATTTCTTAACAAATCTCTATTGTACTTTCCTTTCTAGTATATTATAATTAGAGCATAAGATGCTTAATGAGGATATAGAGTGAATGTTTAATAAAGAAGATCAAGTTCGGAATAAAGTTTTTAATAAAGTTGAATATAGAATCTCAAATAAAATTCATGTTCAATGTTTTGATCAACTTAAATTTGACATTAAACTTTTAACGAAACTAAGACGTAAAATTCAAAGACCTAGCTATCTTAAAATTTCTGTTCAAATTCGAGATAATATTTACAAAGTAACTAGAGAAAAGTAAATGATTAACAAATTATTTTTATTAATAAGTTTTATAATTTATTGTAATATTACATTTGCCTCAGAATCCGAGATAAAATGTTTAGCAGACAATTTATATTTTGAAGCCAGAGGAGAGAGCATAGAAGGGCAATTAGCTGTGGCTTTAGTAACGTTTCACAGAGTACAAAGTACTTATTTTCCAAATAACTACTGTGAAGTAATTTGGCAAAAAGGCCAGTTTGAATGGACTAATGATGGAAAATTAGATTATCCTAAAGATATTAAAACTTATCAAAAAATAGTTTCATTTTCTAAAGATTTTTATTATAATAGTAAAAAGTATCCAGATATAGTAGATAAAGCTTTATTCTATCATGCTAATTATGTTAAGCCATGTTGGTTACCAGATTCTAAATTACTATCAATAATTGGTGATCATTTATTTTATTACGTAGATCCTAATGGAGTATCATGTTGGAAGAAGAAAAAGTAAAAAATTATATTAAAAATAACGTTGAAAATTTTAAAAATATAGATTTTAATATTAAATCTATGACTTTAGAATATGATAATACTTTTTTAGTAGAAGTAGAATTATTTGATAATTCATTTAAATATGTTAGAATACCTCAACTTAAGGAATTATGAATGTATAAATTAAAATTTAATATAGATAGTTTAGAAGTTCCAGAAATAAAACTTCAATTATCTGAGTTACCGGATGGAGCGCTATTTAGATATCCAAACGCTGAAAGACTACATATTAAACTTTTTTCTGATAAAAAAGATAATGTTATTTGTCTATCCACAGATAGTGGTAATATTTTTACAGAAATGCGTCAAAGTTGTAAAGTCTTTTTTCAAAACAAAGAATTTAATATTGATTTGCAAATAACGGAAGGTAATTAATGAACTGGTTTGATGACATAAGAAAAATGCATGATCATTTTAAAGTCCACTCTACTATTAAAAACATGGATAATAGCACTTTAAGAAGATTATTAGATTTTAGATTGTCTATGATTCGAGAAGAGTTAGATGAAACAGATGAAGCGTTCATTAATTCTGATCCAGAAGAAGTAGTTGATGGGATTATTGATTTATTAGTCTTTGCTATAGGGACTTTAGAAATTTTTGGAGTAGATGCTGAAAAAGCATGGAATGAAGTCTACAAAGCTAATATTGTCAAAACTCCCGGAGTAAAAGAATCAAGACCTAATCCTTTTGGTTTTCCAGATTTAATTAAGCCAGAGGGTTGGAGAGCTCCTTCTCATAAAGGTAATCATGGAATATTAAATGAAGTACTAAAAGGAGAAAAATGAAATACGATAAAGGTAAGTGTAATTTATCATTAATTCCACCTGAAGTTTTAGAAGAAGTAGCCACCGTCTTTGGATTTGGAGCTGAAAAATATGGAATTAATAACTGGAGAAAAGACGGAGATCTCACCTCCTGGTCTAGAACTTACTCTTCTCTTCAAAGACATTTAAATGCTTTTTGGAAGGGTGAAGATATAGATCCTGAATCGAATCAAAGGCATTTAGCTCATGCTTGCACTCAATTAATGATATTAATGATCCATACTCAAGAACATAAAGAATGTGATGATAGATGGAGTTCTTTAAATGCTAAAAGTAAATGATATTCGTAGTCGTTTTGCAGATAAATTAGTTAATAAAGACTTTATTATTGATAAGTCTGGAGTTAAACTTTTAGAAATTATAGGAGCTAGTTTTATAGTAGATCAACCATCTATTTTCCGTGAACCAAATATGGACTATGTTTCTAGAGAGATTAAATGGTATAATTCTCAATCTTTAAATGTAAATGACATTCCTGGTAATACTCCAAAAATTTGGCAACAAGTAGCGGATAAAGATGGATTTATTAATTCTAATTATGGATGGTGTATTTTTAACGAAGATAATGGAAATCAATATGAAAATACTTTAACTGAATTATTAAGTAATCCTAATTCTCGCAGAGCTATTATGATTTATAATCGTCCTTCTATGCATGAAGATTATAACAAAAATGGTATGAGTGATTTTATGTGTACTAACGCTGTACAGTATCTTATTAGAAATAATGAGTTAAATGCAATAGTACAAATGAGAAGCAATGATTCAGTTTTTGGGTTTTTGAATGATTATCAATGGCAATTATATGTACTAAATCTTTTAACTAATAATATAAATTCTCAAAAAAGTGCTGAAGAAAAAATAGGTATAGGAAATATTTATTGGAACGCAGGTTCTCTTCACGTATATGAAAGACATTTTGATTTAGTACAAGAATATATAGATAATTCAGAATTAGAGGATTATAATTATGAATGGTAATGTAATTACTAATCCACATGGAAATATACCTAAAAATAAAAAATCACATACTTTAGGATGGAGTAAAATTTGGTCTGAATTATTAAACGCAGAAATTAATCATAAATGTGATAAAGATATATTAAATTATGAAAAAGTTTATATTGATCATGGAGTGAATTTTGGAGGAAGTCTTAACTTATTTGGTGGCGCTAACGAAGAATTATTTAATAAATTTAATACGTTAATGAAAAAAGATCCATCTTATATTTATTCTTTAGATAGACCAATGCCAGATTTTGGAAAAATGCTTAAAGGAAGATTAAAAGCTAAAACTACATTCTCAGGTATTGATGAAGAGTGGTGTAATAAATTATCTGAATTTTGTAAATATGTTTCATATATTGACCATAAAACACTTATATGTTCCACAGAAGTACCATGTACATTAGGTGATTCACATTCATTAGCATTTTCTAAAAAAAATGACATTGTAATTAAAAGAAATGGAAGAACATTAGAAGGAGCTCTTAATAAAGGATTGATAAATTATTTAGATGATATTTCTCCAGATAGAGGAGTATTAACTTTATGCCTAGGCTCTATTGATATCCGTCATCATATTTGTAGAGATGAAGTACCTGAAGAAAGTCTAATATTATTATTAGATGAATATGTTAGACAAGTAGATTCTTTAGAAAAAGATTATGGGTTTAATATTGAAATATGTGCTCCAGTTCCAGTAGAGTATGAAGCCAGAAGAATCCCAAAAACTGGTTATTTTGAAGGAACTCCATTTTATGGTTCATTAGAGCAAAGACAAGAATTAACTCAATTCTTTATAGAATATATTAAGGAAAGAAAAAATATTGTACTTCCACCATCAAATTGGTATATAATAGATCCTGAATTATATGCTAAACAAATTATGGAATTATCTTCAAGTGTTCATATTTCACCAACTCATTATCGTAGATATAACTGGGGTTTATAAATGACAATTAATGTAGCAATTATAGGTGTAGGAAATTGTGCAAAATCTTTAGTAGAAGGAATTCAATATTATATTGAAAACCCAGAAGATAAAGTAGGCTTAATATATCCTGATATTGGAGGTTACACAGTTGAAGACATTAAATTCGTGTGCGGATTTGATGTAGATAATAGAAAAGTAAATAAACCACTTAGTCAAGCAATTCGCGCTCTTCCAAACTGTGCAATGGACCATGTTCAAGAAATTAGTGAAGAAGTAGTTTCTCCAGATGCATTAGTTTATTCTGGACCAGAACTAGATGGTGTCGCGCCTCATATGTTAGAATATCCAGAAGAAGTTTCATTTAGAACTGGCGCTATTCCAGCAGAGTCTTATGATAGAGTAGTGGAATTATTAAAATATCATAATGTTGATGTAATTATTAATTACCTTCCAGTAGGATCTGAAGAAGCTACTAAATTCTATGTTCAAGCAGCTTTAGCTGCTAAATGTCATTTTGTTAATTGTATTCCAACATTAATAGGTACAGAACAAACACTAGAAGTAGAACAAGCATTTATTGACCATGGTCTTACTTTTGTTGGCTCTGATATGAGGTCAGCTTGGGGTGCTAGTAGATTATCAGAAGTTCTTCAAGGTGCTATGTTAGATGCTGGATTATTAGTTACTCAACATATTCAAATGAATATGGCTTGTGGATCTACTCAAGGACAAGAAAATATTAGAACAGGCCGGTCAGCGAATACAGATTTTTTAAATATGAGCAAACAAGATAGGCTTCATTCTAAACATGTGTCAAAAGAAAATGTTCTAAAAGGTCAAAATGTAGTAAGAGATGAGTCGATAGATGGAATGACTTATTATGCTGGTCCAAGTCTTACTGTTATGCAAAAACCTGGCGGTAAATATATTGGATCAGATAACAAAGTAGCTAATCTAGATTTAGTTGCTTACGGGTTTGGAGGTGCAAGATATGAATTAACTGCAAGATTATCAGTTCAAGATTCCCCAAATTCAGGAGGAGTTGTTGTTTCTGCGATTCGCTTTTGTAAAGTAGCAGCAGAAATGGGAGTAGTTGGATATTTAAGAGGACCTTCTGCATATACTCAAAAAACGCCTCCTGTTCAGTTAAAATCAGAAGACGCAAAATTTGAATGTGATGCTTTAGCTCGAAGAGAGTTAACAAACATGACAAGAAGTCAATTAAAGGAAGCTAATCCATTAGCAAGAGAATTACCATATACATTTCAGGATAACAAAACAGATTATGAAAATAAATAGTTTCGATATAGATGGTGTAATTTATATGGGTAAATATGATGGACTATACCCAAATAAAAATGATATTATTATTACTGGTCGTTCTTTTGAAGAAGAAGAAGAGACGATTAGAATGTTAAAAAGAAAAGGAATCAATAACAAAGTTTATTTTAATCCACTACCTTTTGATAAAAAAACTAGAAAAAGTTCTGGTGAGCACAAAGCTAAAGTTTTATCTTCTTTAATAGAAGATGGAATGGATATAGGTATACATTTTGAAGATGATTATATACAAGGATGTGTAATAGAAAAATCAGTTCCACAAATTAATGTAGTACTAGTAAACCATAATTTAGTAGAAAAAGAAAATGTGAGACATAATGGATAATTTAAAATTCAAATATTTTGATAAAGATTTAAATTTAGTAGAATGTACTCCTATTATAGAAAAAAAGACTGGTCTCTATATACGTCCAAATACTCAAGATCGGGCAATGATAAAAGACTGTCTAAATAATTATAACCATGCTCTAGAGTTGATAAAAGAAGATGATGTAGTTTTAGATCTTGGTGCTAACATTGGTGGATTTAGTCACTTGGCAAGTAAAAAAGCTAGAAAAGTTTATGCAATAGAAGCAGAACCTAATTGTTATGAAGTACTAAAAGAAAACTGCCCTGAAGTAACTATTCTTAATTCTGCGGTAGTGAAAGATGATTATACAGATAGCTATGTTATTTTCGAAGTAAACAAATCAAAAAATAGCTCTTGTTCTGGTCATACTGTAATAGATAAAAAACCAAAGCCAAGTAGATTAAATTTTAAAGTAGAAGCACTTAAATTTACTAATATAGTAGAAAGTATTAGACCTAGAGTACTTAAAATTGACATTGAAGGTGGAGAATATGGAATTTTAGATGAAGAAATTCCATCATGGATTAAAGTAATTACCGGTGAGCTTCATGGAATGAATAAAGAAGATAATAAAAAAATGTATCAAGTTGTAAATAAACTAAAAGCCGATGGTTGGGAATTTTTATTCGAAGAAGTAGAGAAAATATTTGGCAAAGAATCATTAATTAATTTTACTTGTATAAGAGATTAATATGTATAATTATGACTGGGAATCATATGATAAAGAACTTATGGAAGAGTTTAATTGGTTTTTGTATAAAATTAATGAAAGAGCTTGTATTCAAC
>JABDPN010000199.1 GCA_013042715.1 Flavobacteriaceae bacterium
TATGCCAAGTAGCTGTTTCCACTGTACTTTTGCGCCTAAAAGTTCGTTTTCTTCGCTCTCAGAATCGTCGTTTAAAACTTTTATATCGTTATCGTATATAAGATGAGATCCAAGTGTTGCTCTTACAAAACTATTTACAGTAAAATCGAAGTTAATTCTCCAATCGATATCAATATTTCCAAAATCGTTAATATAATCTGTATAGAGACTTAAAAAGCTATTAACCGTAATATTTTCCATTAATGCTGTTTTGTAAGAACCTGTTAAAAGTATTCCTAATTCTTTTCTAATATTTTTTCCATCAGAGCGTTTATTTCCTTGGTCATCAAATTGTGCTCGTTTCACACCGAATGCTCCAGCATCTGCTAACGCTTGATCGAGTACAAAGGTCGATTTTACGGTTAAAGGTGATAGATATGCAGAAAACGATTCGATTTGTTCGCCATAAACTGTTCCTACGCCTAAAAACATATAAGCAGGTGCCATAAATCTTGAGATTGGTTCTGTGTCGCTATTAGCATAGTTATAACCATTAGTAAACTGTGTTTTGAAATTGAAGTTTGCCGAATAATACCAATTAGAAATGGTATCTTTTCTAAATCCAAATGTTGAATTAATTTCAACTAGGTCATCAGTTTTTCTAATGTCTTGGTCTTGTTGTTTGTTCACACCATAACGTATTCTTGCATTGTTTTCCCAAATCATGTGGTCGCGATTAAAGTTTCTTTGAAACTCTAAACCTAATAATCCTGAAATTGAGTTGGATCCACCTGCATTCCAATTAACAAATGCTACTTCACTAATATCTAAACTAGCCTTGTTAAAATTTTTCCAATTTGTTTTTAAGGAATCTACTGGTTTAATTGAATCTGTTGTAATCTCTTCTTGAGATTGTAATACTGAAAAACCAACAAAGAACAACAGTATTAACGAAATTTGATTTTTGCTCATTTTACAAAGCTTATTTAATTAACGAACTAGTAATTAAAAACGCCAAATTCACTTTTTATTGTTAATTTTTTGGAATCGCTTGCTTCAACTCTACCAACTATTTGAGCATCAACATTAAAACTTTTAGAAATTTTAATTAAATCTTCTGCAATGTCTGGAGAAACATACAATTCCATTCTATGTCCACAGTTAAAGACTTGATACATTTCTTTCCAATATGTTCCTGACTGTTCTTGAATGAGTTTAAACAAAGGAGGAACAGAAAACATATTGTCTTTAATAATATGAAGGTTTTCTACAAAATGAAGAATTTTTGTTTGTGCGCCTCCACTACAATGAACCATTCCATGAATAGTATCTGAATTATATTTTGAAAGGAATTCTTTTATAATTGGCGCATAGGTTCTTGTAGGTGACAAGACTAATTTTCCAGCATCAATTGGAGATTCTTCAACCTCATCTGTTAAATGAATTTTTCCTGAGTAAACTAAGGGTTCTGGGACTGCTGCATCAAAACTTTCAGGATATTTATCTGCCAAATACTTATGAAACACATCATGTCTTGCAGACGTTAATCCATTGCTTCCCATTCCGCCATTATATTCTTTCTCGTAAGAAGCTTGACCAAATGAAGCTAAGCCTACAATTACATCTCCAGCTTTAATATTAGCATTATCAATAACATCATCTCGTTTCAATCTGGCTGTAACCGTAGAATCGACGATAATTGTTTTAACCAAATCACCTACATCTGCAGTTTCGCCTCCTGTTGAATGAATTGTAATACCAAATTCTTTTAATTCTGAAATGAGTTCTTCAGTACCATTAATTATCGCAGAGATAACTTCACCTGGAATTAAGTTTTTATTTCTGCCTATTGTAGATGATAACATAATATTATCTGTAGCTCCAACACAAAGTAAGTCGTCAATGTTCATGATAAGAGCATCTTGCGCAATGCCTTTCCATACCGAAACATCTCCAGTTTCTTTCCAATACATATAAGCCAGAGAGCTTTTTGTTCCAGCACCATCTGCATGCATTATTAAGCAGTAATCATCATCATTTGTTAAATAGTCTGGAACTATTTTACAAAATGCCTTAGGAAATAGTCCTTTATCAACGTTTTTAATTGCATTATGTACATCTTCTTTTGATGCCGAAACGCCTCTTTGACTATATCTTTTGCTAATTTCAGAACTCATATGACATGTAATGGTTAGCTGCAAAAATAATTAATGTTGTGATATTAAAAGTTAAAAAAATGGCTTAATTTTAAACAACAATTATTCCAATGAAAACTATAATACTAACTAAATCTGAAAATTTATTTGACTTTTTACGATCTGCTTGGGAAAATAATAAAACAAGTAAAATTGTAAGTATTTCTCTAGTTTTCGTATTTATCCTGTCTACTATTATTAGCTATTTAGACAGAGCCAATATTATATATTTACACACATGGGATGAGTATTTTTCAAACCCTTTCTTTTCTATAGAAATATCATTTACACTATTATTAATACTGGAATTACTTAGTTTAATTTTTGTTTTACCTAAATCTGTTTCAAAATCTGTTGGTAAACAATTAGAACTCTTATCATTAATTTTTATTAGAGGTGCTTTTAAGGAGTTTAGTCATATTCATGATTTTAAATGGGATGCCTTAACTGATTCATTTATAAATATGTTATTTTATGCTTTTGGAGCTATTATTATATTTATCATTCTTGGCTTTAACTATAGATTACAATTACATACACCATTAACTAATACAGAAGATGATAACAACGAATTCATTCAGTCTAAGAAGTTATTGGCATTACTATTATTTGCATCATTTTTAATAATTGGTTGTTATGATTTTTTTCAAATAATATATAACGGAATTTATCCAAGTTCATTCTTTACGTTCTATACTATTTTAATTTTTAGTGATATTATAATCGTACTTATAGCTTTACGCTACACTTTAAATTATTATAAGATTTTTCGTTATTCTGGATTTGTTGTCGCTACTATTTTTATTAGAATTGCATTATCAATAAAACCTTTTTATGATGTTATAGTTGGTATAATTGCAGCAATTTTTGTATTATCATTAACATCAACTTACAATCATTTTTTAAAAGATTTACCTAAAGAAGAAATTGATAAAGATTAAAATCTATTTTGTAAACAATAATTCTCTGTATTTTGTTAATGGCCAAATCTCATCGTCTACCATAAGCTCTAATTTATCACAATGGTATCTAATTTCATCAAAATAGGGTTTCACTTTCTCACAATAAAATGTAGCACGTTTTTCATTATCAATAACTTTGTTTGCCTTTTTTCGTTCTTCAACCATGGCATTAACACCAGAGTTTATTAACTCTATACGCTTTGATATGTCTTGTATTAGATCCATTTGCTCTTTAGCTATAGCCTTGAATTGTGCGCCATATATATCCTTTAAACCTCTAACATTTTCAATTAATATATTTTGATACTTAACAGCTGTAGGAATAACATGATTTTTAGCTAAGTCTCCTAAAACTCTTCCTTCAATTTGAACATGCTTCGTATATTCTTCGATATCTATTTCGTAACGCGCATTAATTTCTTTTTCATTCATAACACCAAGAGAAGTGTAAAGATCTATGGTTTGTTTAGATACTCTTGCTTTTAAAGCTTTCGGAGTTGTTCTATTATTACTTAAACCACGTTTTTTAGCTTCTTTTTGCCAATCTTCACCATAACCATTACCTTCAAACAATATATTTTTGGATTCCTTAATATATTCTCTTAATATGTTAAAAATAGCTTCGTCTTTCTTTAAATCTTTTTTATTTATTAAAGCATCAACTTCAGATTTAAAATCTATTAATTGTTTTGCAACTATAGAGTTTAAAACAGTCATAGGTTTGGCACAGTTTGCAGAACTACCAACTGCTCTAAACTCAAATTTATTTCCTGTAAAGGCAAAAGGTGATGTTCTATTTCTGTCTGTATTGTCAAGTAATATTTCCGGAATTTTACCAACAACATTGAGCTTTAAATCTGTTTTTTCCTGAGGTGACAATTTTCCCTTAGTTACAGTTTCAAGTTCTTTTAATACTTTTGTTAATTGTTCTCCGATAAAAATTGAGATAATTGCAGGTGGTGCTTCGTTCGCTCCTAATCTATAATCATTACTTGCACTTGCTATTGATGCTCTTAGCAGCTCTTCGTTGTCATAAACAGCTTTAATGGTATTGATGAAAAATGTTAAAAACTGAAGATTACTCATTGGTGTTGTTCCAGGAGCTAACAAATTCACTCCAGTATCTGTACTTAAACTCCAATTATTATGTTTACCAGAACCATTAACACCAGCAAATGGTTTTTCATGAAATAAGACCTTAAAGTTATGTCGCTCTGCTACCTTATCCATAATATCCATTAATAATGAATTATGATCTACGGCTAAATTTGCTTCTTCATATATTGGAGCAAGTTCAAATTGATTAGGTGCTACTTCATTATGCCGTGTTTTTACTGGAATAGCTAAAAGCAAACTCTCAAGTTCCAAATCTCTCATAAATGCCATGGCACGATTTGGAATACTTCCAAAGTAGTGATCGTCTAACTGTTGTCCTTTGGCTGGAGAATGTCCCAGTAGAGTTCTACCTGCAAAAACTATATCTGGACGTGAAGCCACTAAGGCACTATCTATTAAAAAATATTCCTGCTCCCAACCTAAAGAGGCATTAACTTTTCTAACATTTTTATCAAAATACTTTGCAACATTAACTGATGCACCATCAATAGCATTTAACGCGCGCAATAAAGGTGTTTTATAATCTAGCGCTTCTCCAGTATAAGACACGAAAACAGTAGGAATACACAATGTTTTTCCATAAATAAATGCAGGAGATGTAGGATCCCAAGCAGTGTAACCTCTAGCTTCAAAAGTATTTCTAATACCTCCATGTGGAAAAGAAGACGCATCAGGTTCTTGTTGTACCAATTGGTTACCAGCAAAACGTTCAATAGCAATACCTTCATTAATAGTTTCAAAAAACGCATCGTGTTTTTCTGCAGTAGCTCCAGTTAAAGGCTGAAACCAATGTGTGTAATGAGTAACACCTTTAGATAAAGCCCATTCTTTCATGGCTAATGCTATTTGGTCTGCTGTCACGCGATTTATTTTCTTCCCTTTATTAATAGCACCTTTTACACTCTTATAAGTATCTTTTGTTAATGCCTGAAGCATGGCCTTATCATTAAAAACATTAGTACCAAATAAGGATGAACGTCTTTGTGTTTCTTCTATGAATTTAGGTTTTCTTTTTAATGACTGTTTTATAGCATGAAAACGAAGTTTTGACATAACATTAGGTTTTTATAGAACAAAAATAGTTCTATAACACGTATTTTAAAACAAATTAAGCTTAGGTTATTAACAATTTTACAATTTTGAGCACTTTTTTTAACTATAAATCATTTTTACCCTCTTTTTTATAGGGTCTTTAAAAAAATACATGCTATTGTTAATAAATTCACCCCAAATAATTATATGTCAAAATCAAAAAATATATATTTGTCGCTGTAATTCTATTTTAACATTAAAAAATAAAAAAAATTATGGCAAAGTCAAAACTTGAGTATATATGGCTAGATGGACACGAACCAACTCAAAACATGAGAAGCAAAACTAAAATTGAAGACGATTTTAGTGGAAAATTAGAAGACTGTCCGCTATGGGCATTTGATGGGTCTTCAACTGAACAAGCTGAAGGAAATGCTTCAGATTGCTTATTAAAACCCGTTGCAATTTATCCTGATCCAGGTAGAAAAAATGGGTATTTGGTAATGGCTGAAGTTTATGATGCTGATGGGACTCCTCATTCTTCGAATGCAAGAGCAAAAATTGATGATGATGATAACGATTTCTGGTTTGGTTTTGAGCAAGAATATTTTATTATGGATTCCGAAACAGATCTTCCTTTAGGGTTTCCTAGACGTGGATTCCCTGGACCACAAGGAAAGTATTATTGTTCAGTAGGAGGAAGATATACTTGGGGAAGAGATTTAGTTGAAGAACATGCAGACCAATGTATTGCTGCTGGATTGAACTTTGAAGGTATCAACCAGGAAGTTGCTCCAGGACAGTGGGAATTTCAGATCTTTGCTAAAGGAGCTAAAAATGCTGGTGACCAAATTTGGGTTGCAAGATATCTGTTAGATAGATTGACAGAAAAACATCACTATTATATAGAATACCATCCAAAACCTATTAAAGGAGATTGGAATGGCTCTGGAATGCATGCGAATTTCTCTAATACAGTATTGAGAACCTGCGGAGATAAAGAGACATATATGAAAATATGTGAAGCTTTCAGACCTGTAGCACAGGAACATATTGAAGTATATGGAGCTTTTAATGATGAACGATTAACAGGATTGCATGAAACTGCTGCCATTACAGATTTCTCTTATGGAATCTCTGATAGAGGTGCTTCAATTAGGATACCTATTATTACAGTTGAAAAAGGCTGGAAAGGTTGGTTAGAAGATAGACGTCCTGCTTCTAATGGTGATCCTTACAAAATTGCAGGTAAAATTGTAGAAACTGTAAAATCTGTTAAACTGTAATTATATTTGATTATATATTTTGCTATGAAAAAACGTCTTCAAATTATTGAAGACGTTTTTTTTATAAAAATGTTAGGAAAATAAATACCCAATAACCACCAAATAAAAGTAGCCCGCTTTTGCGTCCGAATTGATACCTAGTACCAATAAATACAAACGGTATAAGAATTAATGCATAACTAAGCATCCAGAAAATATCCACAGTTAGAATTTTTTCACTATTAACATTTATGGGATGAATCATTGCTGTAAGTCCCAAAACCGATGCAATATTAAAAATATTAGAACCTATTAAATTTCCCAATGAAATAGCTTTTTCCTTTTTAAGAGCCGCAATAACTGAAGCAGCCAATTCTGGAACACTAGTACCAATAGCAACCATTGTTACTGATATAACTCGCTCACTAACACCTATGTTAATTGCCATTTCTTTAGCCCCATCTACTAACCATTCACTACCAAAATATAAAGCTACTGCCCCTATTATCAACCAGACCATAATTTTAAAATTGGAGGTATTCTGCAAGGCATCATCAATATCCAGATCTAAAGGAATATGCTCTTTTATGGCCCTTCTAATTAACAAATAAAGAAAGATAATTAACGAGACAAACAAAGCCAATCCTTCAGTAAAACTTAACAGGTTGCCACTTTTTAGAAAAAAGTACAATACAACTG
>JABDPN010000200.1 GCA_013042715.1 Flavobacteriaceae bacterium
CAAAAAAATTAGCTAGAATATTACTTGACGTCCCCGTTGAGTTTAATGAAAAAGATTTTGAACTCAATCATCCAGACTTGGATGCAGTTCAAGAGATTTTTCAAGAATTAGAATTTCGTCGATTAGCAGAAAACTTAACTAAAACCTTTGTAAATCATGTCGATTCGAGCGCTAAAGATGATACTGAAACAAAAGTTGAAACAAAACCAACTCCAAAACCAAGTCCAACAGCAGGAGCAGGACAATTCTCTTTGTTTGGAGGTGATGGTGAACCAACTGTACAAGCTCAAAATGATTTTGGGAGACTAACCATTAAAACGGTTACACATTTTTATCAAAGTGTAACAGGAGATTTAGCCTTAAATCTATTTCTAAAAACCTTAATGCAACAAACTTCTGTTTGTTTTGATACCGAAACTACTGGACTCGATCCCATTGTTGCAGAACTTGTTGGAATTTCTTTTTCATGGGAAGACCACAAAGGTTTCTATTTACCATTTCCAGAAGATAAAAACGAATCACAAAAACTTATAGAACATCTAAAACCATTTTTTGAGGCTGAACATATCCAAAAAATAGGTCAGAATTTAAAATACGATATTAAGGTTTTAGCTAAATACAATGTCGATATAAAAGGCCCTCTTTTTGATACCATGATTGCGCATTATCTCATCAATCCAGATATGCGACACAATATGGATGTTCTGGCAGAAACCTATCTAAATTATACACCAATTTCCATCACAGAACTTATTGGTAAAAAAGGCAAAAACCAATTATCAATGCGTGATGTTGCACTAGATAAGCAAACCGAATATGCTGTTGAAGATGCAGATATAACCTTACAACTAAAAGAACATTTTGAAGGCGAACTTAATGATGCCAATACCAAAAAACTTTTTGAAGAATTAGAAATCCCTTTAGTAAAAGTTTTAGCATCCATGGAATTGGAAGGTATCAATCTTGACAAAGCCTTTTTACAATCCTTAACTGAAGCTTTAAATAGCGATATTTTGACCCTTGAGAAAAAGATATACGAAGCTGCTGGAGAAGAATTCAATATTGCATCACCAAAACAATTAGGTGTTATCCTTTTTGAAAAGTTAAAACTTGTAGATAAACCAAAAAAGACTAAAACCGGACAATATTCTACTGCAGAAGATGTCTTGAGTTATTTGGCAAAAGACCATGAAATTATTCGAAATATTCTCGAATATCGAGGTCTTGCAAAACTAAAAAGCACTTATGTTGATGCCTTACCAAATCAAGTTTTAGAACAAACAGGACGTGTTCATACAGACTATATGCAAACTGTTGCTGCAACAGGACGATTAAGCAGTAACAATCCAAACCTTCAAAATATACCAATACGAACAGAACGTGGTCGTCAAGTACGTAAAGCTTTTGTCCCTAGAAACAAAGACTACACATTATTGGCAGCAGATTATTCACAAATTGAATTGCGTGTTATTGCAGCTTTAAGCAATGAAGAAACTATGATTAATGCGTTTAAAAATGGTGAAGACATTCATGCATCAACTGCTTCTAAAGTGTTTAATGTTTCGTTAAGCCAAGTTACAAGAGAACAACGTGGGAATGCCAAAACAGTAAACTTCGGAATTATCTATGGTGTCTCTGCTTTTGGATTAAGTAACCAAACCGATTTAAATCGAACCGAAGCCAAAGAATTAATAGAAACCTATTACGAAACCTATCCAAAATTAAAAGCTTACATCAGTAAACAAGTTGATTTTGCCAGAGACAATGGTTATGTAGAAACTGTATTAGGCAGACGTCGCTATTTAAAAGATATCAATTCTAGAAATGCTGTAGTTAGAGGAGCAGCAGAACGAAATGCTGTTAATGCTCCCATTCAAGGTAGTGCTGCAGATATTATTAAAATCGCGATGATTAATATTCATAACAAGTTAGCTGAAGGACAGTACAAAACAAAAATGCTTTTACAAGTACATGACGAATTGGTTTTTGATGTGTATAAACCAGAACTTGATACCATGAAAACCCTCATTAAATCCGAGATGGAAAATGCATACCAACTTAGTGTGCCTTTAGATGTTGATTTGGATATTGGCGATAACTGGCTAGAAGCGCATTAAATTATTTTCTTTTTTTGTATTTCAGCTTATTCGTCCTTTGGTTAAAAGGTACCGCATCATCAAAAGTATGTTTTGGTTTTCCTGGTTTATTCTTTCGCCATTTTTCAGTTTTGGCAGGAAGAAGCACTTTTAGTAAATCAGGTCTACCTAATTTCGTTAATGTATTTTTTATCCACGATCTATTATCGTTTTTATACCAAAAGAAAAAACGATGCTGCTCGTCTTTATCCTTTTTAGTTTTTGGAGTAAATACTTTTTTTAAAGTATATGGGTGATAACCACTATAATAGATAACCGTTGCTACGGTCATTGGTGAAGGTGTAAAACCTTGAACTTGCTCAAGCTGAAATCCCATATCTTTTGTTTCGGCTGCTAGATTTGCCATATCTTCCAGTTCGCAAGCTGGATGATTGGAAATAAAATACGGAATTAACTGAAGCTTTAATTGATGCTTTAAATTAATCTTATCGAAACGCTCTTTAAACTTATGAAAATAGGTAAACGATGGTTTTCGCATCAGTTTTAAAACAGGATCACTTGTGTGTTCTGGTGCAACTTTAAGACGTCCAGACACATGTTTGGTCATAACTTCTTCAGTATAATCGTCTAGCTCTTGTGCATCAGCATTTTTATTGAATTCTGGTACAAGCATATCATGCCTAATACCGCTTCCTATAAACGATTTCTTAACCTTTGGATGGCTATCTACTGCTTTATACAGTTCTGTTAATGGTTTGTGTGAGGTATCCAGATTACTACAAATCACAGGCGAAATACAACTAGGGGCCACGCATTTATCGCAAATAGACTGTATTTTCCCTTTCATTTTGTACATATTAGCACTTGGGCCACCAATATCTGACAAATAACCTTTAAAATCAGGCATATTCGCAACAGTATCGACTTCCTTTAAAATAGATTCCTGACTTCTGGAAGCAATAAATTTTCCTTGATGTGCCGAAATGGTGCAAAAACTACAACCACCAAAACAGCCACGATGAATATTAATAGAATGCTTAATCATTTCAAACGCTGGAATTGGTCCGCGTTTGTTGTATTTAGGATGTGGTAACCGTGTATAAGGCAAATCAAAAGAGGCATCAATTTCCTTTTCGGTCATGGTTGGAAAAGGGGGATTAATCATCAAGGTCTTCTCCCCTACCTTTTGAAAAATTCGTCTTGCAGCTAATTTATTGGACTCCTGCTCAATTATCTTAAAGTTTGAAGCAAAGGTTTTTTTATTACTTAAACACGCTTCATGCGATGCAATATCAACATCTTCCCAATTACTATTTTTAGGTATTTTTTCGTCTTTGGTAAGTAATACTGCTGTTTGCTTTATGGTCTTTAAACTACTAAAAGGTACGCCTTTTGCCAGTAAACGTACAATTTCACGAAGTGGTTGTTCTCCCATCCCATAAACTAACATGTCTGCTTTAGAATTTTCCAGAATGGTTGGCATAAGTTTATCACTCCAATAATCGTAATGCGTTACACGACGTAAAGAGGCTTCAATACCACCAATAAGCACTGGAACATCTGGCCATTTTTCTTTTAAAATATTAGCGTAAACGGTTGTAGCATAATCTGGTCTAAACCCAATATCACCATTTGGTGTATAAGCATCCTTATCGCGCTTTCGTTTACTGGCTGTATAATTACTAATCATTGGATCCATACAACCACCTGTTACACCAAAAAACAGATTGGGACGACCTAATTTTTCAAAGTCTTGAAGGTTATCGTTAACATTGGGTTGTGGGACTATTGCTACGCGTAAGCCTAAGCTTTCCAAAATTCTACCAATAACTGCTGGACCAAAAGAAGGGTGATCTACATAAGCATCACCACTAAACAGGATAACATCTAAGGATTCCCATCCTTTAATCTTAACCTCTCTGTTTGTGGTTGGTAACCAACTGGAAAGTCTTAGCTCTTGCATAAGCACCAAAAGTACATGATTTTTTTTCATTTATAAATTCACAAAACAAAATGAATAATTTCATGCACTATTAAAGTGATTCAAAATGTAAATTCAATTTTGAATCTTTTATATACTAAAGTGGTGTAGGTGTATCTGTATCTAGTTGGTTGTCTTCATCTATTTCAACTTCAAAGATCATACAAGTAGCCATATTTATTTCAATATTTTTAACAGACTCAGACGTGCTTATTACAAAGGTAGTTATACCAACTGGAAATGATAAAATTGGCGATTCATCTCCTGGAGATACTGCATAAGCATGCGTGAGTAACATACCAAAGCTATCAAACACTTCAATATCGGCATTTAATAGACTGCTATTGATTAGTTTCGCTTGTGGGTCCTGATTGGTACACGTGCTAGTTTCCTGATCTATAACATCTGGAATTTCAATACTTGGATCTGCTTGTTGCTGATTTACAAACGTTTCTTCATGAATTATTTCTGTAGGTTCTACAGAACAATTATAATATAGGAATAGTGCAAATGCAAAAGCAAATGCTTTAAGTAGATTTTTCATTGATTTGGGCTTTAATGAAAATTATAGGATAAAAGTAGTTTAAATTTTAACAAAAACAAAAAAATATATCGATAAAATGTTTATTTTTTACGATGTAATGCATTTTTAAAGATTTAAATGTCAAAATATAAAGTAATATTACATGCTATGTTTTCGAATTTACACACTTAATTAAATTGCTATTATTTTGTAAGAAATATCTTTGTTTTAATACATTAGGTATGCTTTAAGTATGGCTTTGGTATACCGTTAATAAGATGTAGCCTTTTAAAATGAGTATCTTTTAAAATTATTCTATGTTTTTTGCATATAATCCTGCCAAATCACAAGTACATACTTTTTCTTTCCATGCTCATTTACTTTTAAAAAACCGTATTCATAAACAAAATAGTAAATATTACCCTTTTGGTTTTTCCAGTAATGAGTGAAAAAGTTAGAATTAAATCCTTCTTTTGTTAATGTGTCTGATCTTACAACAGATTTACCTGCTTTGTTAAAATACTTTAGGATTTTTCTATTGAGTTTTAATTGACTGTCAACTCTATTATAAAATTTGGGTTCTGATTCTTTTGCCTTTTGATATTGATACGCACTTTTGCAATGTACATCACAATATTTTTTATCAGATCTTCCTTCCAAATTCTTTTTGCAGTACAAACAGATTTTAGTTGTTATCATATTTAAAAGAATATTATTCGTTTAATATACGCATAATATACTGATTATACATTTCTCTATTTTAGTTTTGAAAAAAATATTTATTATGAACAAATTGCAAAATATAACTCTCAAACATTTATTAATTGATAATAACAAATGTATTGGCTTACAATACTTCTCTCATAAAGTAATTGATTCATTAATTAAAGAACTACCAAATATTACTTGGAGTGAATTTTATCAAATGCATTACATTCCTTACAGTAAAAATAATTTAGATGCAATTTTTAAGCTTTTTAAGGGCATAGCCTGGATTAATGGTAATTACTTTTTTGGCATTAACAGATCAAAAAATGTAGATGAAAACACAGACATATCTTGGTTTTCAGCAAGACATAAACCCTTAGATTATAAAACCTGTCCTGAAATATATCTTAAGAAATTGCAAATAAAAAAATATGCAGACAATACTATAAAGAATTATGTTAGTTGCTTTGAGAAGTTTATTAATTACTATAATGACAAAGAATTAAATTATTTAAATGAAAACGATGTGCGAAATTATATAACTTATTTAGTAAACAAAGACCGTTCTAATGCATTTATAAACCAATCTATTAATAGTATAAAGTTCTACTATGAGGTTGTTCAAGGTATGCCAAATAGGTTTTACTCTATTGAAAGACC